>JAHENU010000095.1 GCA_018609855.1 Candidatus Nanohaloarchaea archaeon
TCCATATTCGCAAAAAATTCTTGTATTTTCTCGACATCGCCAATATTACCTAAATATGTGCGTGCGTACAGAAGGTAGCTCACTAGAGCGCCAATAAAACTCAATATGAGTGCTGCAAGAATCATACCTAGTACTGTACGGTAGAAAGGAAGAGAGAAGACGTAGAACCGTATATTGTTGCCAAAGACAGCGTCGGCGGTTGGAAATGAAACACTGTTAAAGAATGCGAGGACAGTTTCCCAATTATAAGAAAAGGAAAGGCCTGCCATAATAGCAATAACTCCTATTCCTAAGGGCACAGAACTACGCACTGTGTCGCGAAAGTCCGTGGTATCTTCGTGACGATTATGCAAAATCCAGAACCAATTACCAAAAAGGACTAGTGCGAACACGGCTGTAGCGGCAAGACCTGTCAATATCTGGGCACTGAGCATAGTAGTAAACACACTCTGTAACCCAATGCTCTGAAACCAGGCAAAATCGGCATACAGATTCAATAGAAACGGTGCAATTACAAAAATGACTACTATTGCCAGGGACACAGAGAAGCGCAGAGAACGACTAGCCATACTGAATATGTCTGTAACAGCCTTTTAAAAGTGATGGCTGCGTTATGTGAAATGATAGAGTAACAACAGAGTGTCGGGAGAACTTATTAATAGATCGTTGCACTGCTAGATGTATGAGCACAGATCCCGATATCTCTTCTTTCTTCCCTTTCTCAACTATCCGGTCAGGCCAACGTGAACTAGTAGACGATACAATGACAGTGGCAAAAAACGGACATTCTCTCCTTGCGCACGCTCCGACCGGTATTGGGAAAACAGCTGGTGTGTTGGCTCCTGCGTTGCAATATGCATTGGAACATGATAAGACTGTCATATTTCTTACGCCACGGCATTCACAGCACCGCATTGCTCTGGAGACATTGCAGCATATGCGGCAAAAGACGGGTAGGGCATTTGCTGGCTGCAACATCATTGGAAAGAAATGGCTATGTAATGTGGAAGGCGTAGAGAATATGGAATCACGTGATTTTATTGAATACTGTAAATCTGTGCGGAAAGATGATCGCTGTCCGTTTTACAATAATACGTTTACCCAGAATGACAAACAATTGCGTCAACGAGCATCAACACACATACAACAGCTGTCAGGCAATATTAATACCGCTCAGGAAGTGAAGCAGCAGACTTCAGAATTTTGCCCGTATGAAATCGTCATGCAACTTTTGCGATTTGCTAAGGTTATTATTGCCGACTATTTTCATATTTTCCATCCCACCGTCCGACAATCTGTTTTTGATCGGGCGGATCTGCAATTAGACGACTGTATTATTGTGGTAGATGAGGCACATAATTTACCTGATCGAGTGCGTTCTTTGTTATCGTCCCAGCTGACGGAATATGGAATGCAGCAGGCTATCAATGAATGCAATGCCTTTGGATTCTATGAGCTTGAGGAGACGTTGCGCCAGATTCATGGTGAATTGAGAGAACTCTTAGATAGTCATACATCTGTGCAAGATAAGAAATATGAGAGTTTTGTAGAGCGGCAAACGCTGGTTAACATTATTGAACAATGGGATTCGTTCAAAGAGTTTGTTGTTGATGTGGAAATGGTCGCAGATGAAGTGAGGGAGCATAAAAAACGTTCATTTGCTGGCGGTTTTGCTGAATTTTTGCGAACGTGGTATGAAGGGGAAAGTGGCTATGCGCGCGTCATTCGTCGGAAAAAGAAGCATCATCGGACAGAGTATCAAATTGTATTGCGTTGTTTGCACCCTGCGTTGAATTCTGCTAAGGTGTTAAATGAAAGCCATGCCTCTGTATTAATGTCTGGTACGTTAACTCCTTTGGAAATGTATCGTGATCTGCTCGGTGTGGAGGAGGAGAAAGCACAGCTGCGTTCCTATCAGTCCAGTTTCCATGCCAAACAAAGGAAAGACATTGTAGTCAATACAGTGACAACACGGTATGCTAAGCGAAGTGAAGATGAATTTCTCAAATTAGGCTGGTATATTTAACAGTGTTGTGCGGCGATTCCCGGTAATGTCGGCGTGTTCTTTCCCAGTTACCATATGCGTGATACAATCTTAGAACATGTACGAATTGACAAAACACCGATCCATGAGAAACGGGGAGACCGACAGACAAATATGCAACGGTTACAGGAGTTAGAAGCCCATAAGGAAGATGGGGCGGTGTTATTTGGAGTGTTCCGCGGCAGTTTTGATCAGGGCATTGACTATCCTGGTGATGTGATGAATGGCGTTATTTTAGTCGGCCTCCCTTTGGAACGGCCCGATCTAGAGACGCAGGCGTTGATTCAATATTACGATGTATTATTTGATCGGGGCTGGGATTATGGGTACATTTATCCTGCTATGAATCTGGCAACACAGGCTGCGGGGCGCTGTATTCGATCAGAGGATGATAGGGCTGCTGTTGTCTATCTTGATGAGCGGTATTTGTGGAGCAATTACCGGAAAGGGCTGCCGGTTGACCAGCAGCTAACTGTCTCAAAGGCGCCGTGGCAGGAGATTGAGGCCTTTTTCCGAAACCAGTGAATGTTTTTAAAATTATGAACTCATCTTAGAGTATGTCGTACTATAGAGACCCCACTACTTGGGTAATGGGGACTGAGACGGAGTTCAATATAGATATCGGGGTATCGCATGAAGTCGAAGAAATGTATACCGGAATGGGTCTTGATACAACTAGTCCTCACTACAAAGCATTTCTGGAGAATGGGGGTGCACTATATTTAGATATTTCACGGGCTGAGAGGCCTTCATCTGATAACCAAATAGAATGGTGTACTCCTGAACATGGTGATCCTTATACTGTTGCTCTCTACGAAGCGGTTGGAGAGATGGCGTTAGCGGATGTTGCTGATGAATATGGAAACGCTTTGGTGAAAGGTAATCTTGCCTCGGAAGGCGAATGTACTGGCTATCATGAGAATTATTGGATGCCTAACTTGAGTGATAATGGACAATTAGACTCATCTCTTGCAACGTTTCTCTATACCAGAGCTGCTTTGACTGGTAGTGGTAGTTTCCTTGGATCACAGGAAAATGCAACATATGTTCTCTCACCCCGCCTCCATTTCCTATTTGAAAACAAATTGCTGTCTTACAAACCTTCGATAGCTCGGACAGCATCAAAACACGAGGATACAGGAGGTCGGTACCACATAACTATCGGTGACGGCAATCGATCGTTTTTCTCAAGCGTATTGGCTTTAGGAGCAACTGCCCTCTTTCTACATCTCCCTCTACCAGATATCCGCTCCCCAGACGAACGGGAATTTGTTCTTCAGATGAATAGAGATCTTACCTGTACGAACACCTATCCATTTATTTTTCCGCACGGCCAACGAACAGCCACTGTCCTAGATGTTCAAGAAGAGTATCTGAATGCGGCCACCCGACATTTTCCGGATCTCCCATCGAATTTTCAGAATATAATTACGCTATGGGAGCAGATGCTTGAAACGACCAAGAGTGAGTCTTTTCATCTATCTGACTCCGATATAACACCTGATCTGCTAGCTCCAGAATGGCTGGTAAAATACAAGGTCTTGCAGGCACGTAATCATTTCGACTCGGGTACCAGAGATACAGCCTCTCTAGAAATAGAGATGAATACAATCCATGGGCCATGGGATGATCTGCTTTGGCCACTTCCATTTAATATTGATCGTCATGTGAAATGGTCAACGTCTCCATCCGGCTATCGATCAGAACGACGTGGTAATTTCATAGCTAAAGAAGGGGAATATCTCTCAGCCTTGGGTGTCCGTAGCCTAATCAGTAATGATTGGCGCTTGGTGAATGGCTTTCGTGATGAGAGAGATGATGGGGATATCGTCCGTCCTCATAGTGAAGATGAATATAGTGAATGGTTGCCAGATCCTACAATGACAGAAGGCCGAAAGCTTGAGGAAGGTGAGCTGTTGCCACGGCCGCTTAGCGCATAACTTTTTAAAGATAGGGGGAAAATTACCAGTACAATTTAACGTGTATGATGTGTTATGGTCGAATTCGAAACACTCAAATCGGAAGAAATTCAGTTTGGCTCAAACAACTTTTTAGAAGTGGCCAGAAAGAAAGCAATTAGTGAAGAAGGTGAGAATGAATTCATCTCTCTTGCTCGGGGCTTTTACACGCCTGATGGTAGCAAGCGGTTTAAGAAAAACTTCTCCGTGCCACTCGAAAAAGATGTTGCCGATTTTGTCGCACAACAGGTTCCAGCTATGCTGGAGTAGCGACGCGGCCTTTTTCTTTTTCCTTTTCTCTATAAGCAAAAGGTATTAAATATCTTGGGCAAGTGACGCATATGCGACTGTGGCTCCGAACAAGTGTTTCATTAGTAACGGGAGGCATTTTATTTGCTGTCTTTCTGTATTTTGTGGATGTCCCACGAATCCTGATGATATTTGGTGGGATAGGACGCACGAATGTGACTCTATTACTCGTTTTGGGGTTTATAACCTCTATTTTCTATAGCTTTGTGTATCATTACGCGTTTCAACATATCGAACGAGCTATAGCATATCTCCCATTCCTCTCAACCCATTTACAAGGCAATTTTTTGAAACGCATTAATCCTGTCGGAGAGTTTGGCGGCGAGTTCTTTATGGCTTATGTGTATAAACGGCAGCTGTATATGCCATATTCGAGAGCATTTGGAGTGATTTTTGCCTCTAATGTGTTTAACACCGTGACATCAATTGCATTTGTAACTGTTGGGTTTTTCTTTTTACTAGATACAACGTTATTACGCATTTCATCCTATGTGTATTCGCCGGTGATATTTGCCGTTCTCTTTTTTGGCGTACTATATATGCTGTATTTCGATCGGGACAGAATTGAGCGGCTCGCTGTCTGGGGGTTGCGGCGAATCCGGATACATTCACAGGAGCGAGTTCGGGCTGTACAGACATCATTACAGCAATTTTATTCGGTGCTCGATCAAGCCTTGGAACGCTGGCAATTTGTGGTGCGAGTGCAATCATTCAGTATTCTTGCACAATTGGGTGACGCTGCGTTGGTATTTTTTGCACTGCAGCTATTTGGTGTAGCTGTGCCGTTTCTCGGATTAATGTTCGTAGTGCCTGTGTCTTTTTTGGCCACCCATCTCCCTATGCCTGGTGGGCTTGGCGGGGCTGATTTAGTCATGGCTGGCGCTGTACATGTTATCTTAGGGGTGCCAATCGGGCCAGCTGCGTCCGCTGTGTTGCTCTTTCGGCTATTTAGTTTTTGGCTGCCTGTTTTGCTTGGCGGGATGATTATGGGGTTCAAAGCTATCGGTCGGTGAGAGAATTTTTTTGTAATTGTTAAGTAGTGGCGATCAGATATATTTAAAACGGTTGTTTGGATTCATGCCTGTATGACAGACGTACGAGCGCTCATGCGATATTTCCCATTGCCGGGGATAGAAATAGAGCAAAAAACTTTGGAAAAATCACTGCATGAGAAATACGGCTGGCGTAAACAAGATAATTCTTATGCCGATACAGATCATCATGGTACATTTAATCCGATCATAACTGATGAGAATGGCTCTTATTTAGTTGTTGGACCTCACACGGGACGTATTACTGTTGAAAGAGAAGCTTCTCTTGATGACCTCTCTCTTAACTCAATGCATGAGAGTGCTGAAGCTTTCCTTACCTATTTGCAGCAATCTGGTGTATTTCAGGGGTCTCCGGACGTAAGAGAGACGCATATTCCATATGCTCCTCGTACCCGTCTAGAAGTAATTGGAAACAACATCCCAGAGAATCATGCCCGTCGTATCTATAAAGAAGCCGGTGATTTTGCAAGTGATCAGTACAGGAATTATCTGCCCTCTGACTACCCAAATAGGGAGAACAAAATAATGGATCCTGATGTTGCATTGTCAGAACATTCCTCTAAACGGCCTGACAAACATAAATTAGTATTCGATATTTCATTGCCACAGAATATCTGGCAGCAAGTATGGAATGAATCCATGAAATAATAGCACTGAGTTCTATGCCGCTAACCTCGTTGTTTATCTTTCTCTTTGGTGGCAATATCCCTCAGTGTGTCCAGTGCTTCGTCAAATACAGAGAGTATATCCCAGCCATCCTTTCTGACCGAAAGCAGCCCAAATTCACAGTCAAGTTTCAGGGTCATGTCATGCCACTGGCGATTTCCTTCCTTATTGGCTTTTTTCACATGTACTGAAACATGGGAAGGCTCTCTCACAACTCGCAGTTGCCCTTGAAACGCCTGTTCCAGTTTATCAAAAATCCGTTCTTTGATATCATCAGTGTCAAACCCAATCAAATCTACCCGTACTTCATCAATTAAGCGTTGCATATGACATCACCTATATTCTTATGTGGAGAGGCTTAAGAATGTTTGGCTTATGGTTTTTTATGGTGCCAGTTCCATGCCAACATATGGAAATCTATGTGAAAGGAGATATTGACACAGCCTATTTTCAGGCACGGGCTGTCGAGGTATTGGAAGCGCTCTCAGGCGAAGAGTCCATCGATTTCACGTTGGTGATTTTAGAGAACATGGATTTCTGTGAAGCAGCTGCTGATGAGTTGGTGAAAGGAGAGCGAGCGGCTTTTATTGCACAATGTGAAGATATGGCCGTGTCTTCTAGCTTTCGGGAGGAAGGGCAAGAATACATTATTGTCAAAGCCGACAAACCATTTTTGACACAAGAGCCTGCCGCTGCTCGTGGTTTAATAGCGCATGAAGTCATTCATATGGTATTACGGCAGCGCGGAATGGATGAATTAGTGCATACTACTGCTAAACGGCATGTTGGACGATTAGCCGAACAATTAGTAACCTTTGGCATTCGGGAAAAAAGAGCGGTGCAATTTGCAGCTGAGGTGATGCGTACTTCAACATTGACAGTCAAGGATCTATTGGCCAATGCAGAATTAATTGAGCAAGGTTTCTTTGCTGACTTAGTTAGCTACTACTATCATGTGCTGCAACTGGACGAATATGTGCCAGCACCGGCATTTTATAGTGACGAGCCACACGTTGAAGAAGTGCAAAAGGCCGTAACCTTTGAGTTGTACATAATGCCATCATGGCTGCCGTTTGTCGTGTGTGACAAAGACGCGTGTGCTACGTTAGTGGATGCTGTACAGCAACAATATGAACGACATCTCGCAACGACTGTATCGTATATGCATGCGGTTGAGGATGTCTATCGAGAGCACTACAGCCAGCCTGAGGTTTTGGTCGAAGCAGTGTATCCTGTGCTAGTACAAGCCATTCTCCAAGTAGTGGAGGAACAGCTCGGTACAGGTTCTGAAGACTCGCAGCATGACTGATAGTTACTCATCATTCATGTCAACGACCAACCGGCGAGTTGCATCACGAATGATTTCACTGCGGTTGGAATAAAAACCGTCATCCACCAATTTGTCTAATTTCTTCATGATATTCTTTGTCAATCGCACTTGGACTGGAATCATAGTGTTGCTACTGTTTAGAAAGTTATTTAAAGTTGTCACCGTTTGGTAATGGATTTTAATGAGTGTGGTGGGTGTGGAGCACAGACGTAATGCGATCAGATAGTTACTCTTTGTTCCCATTTCACCATTGCCCGGCGTAAAAGGAAGATGGCCGGTAACAGCAGCAGAGTAGTGGCATATAATGCCAGCGGTATAAATACAGAGAGGAGAATGCAGCCAATCAGTAGTGGGGCAAGGGCCACCATGTACGCAAGAAATACTTTTCCATTGTATAAGAGGATGTGTGGCTGCAGGCCAGTCAGATAGACGGTGACTGCCATCGTGTACGCATTCAGTGAGAGAGTGGTGACAAGCCCTATGCCGAACAGGGCAAACTGGCCAGTAACAATGACGGCTCCCACTAAAATGGGGAGGGATATGGTGTTGAGAATGGCATAGGTGTGGACTTTCCGTCGTACAATATCGGCAATATGGATAGGGAGAAATGCGTAGGTTGCAGTGGTATCATACTGGGTGAGCCAGTTATAAACAGCAGTGCCAATAACGCCCAGGAAGATGGCAAAGATAAGAAAGAAGTTAAGTTCGGGGAAAAAGGAAATGAAGAGATTAAGCAGTATGCCAACAATGGCCAAGGGAAAAGCATAGGAAAAGATGATTTTGGCCATACCGCCACTGCTTCGTCTCAAGTCCAAGATGTCTTTGCTCATAATCACTGCATATTGATGTCGGAGTGTTCCAGCCAACGGCAATAGCTGATTCTCCTCCTCCTGCGGTCTCGCATCGAACGTGAGCGGCATCCCGTAGATCGATGTTATCACACCGAGCGCAGCAAAGGCGAGGCTGATGGCGACCGGGGCGATGGTTGGAGTGAGAAAGAATTGATACGCAGGGAGGTAGGTCAAAAGTTGCGATATGGTGTATGGAGAGACGGTGAGTGCAATGATGGCTGCTGTAAGGAGCAGGTAGAAGGTAGCGTGGGAGCGAGTGTAGATGGTAGAGAGGAGAAATATGAGTGAAATACCTGTGAGGAAGGAGAGAGGTATGCTGATGAACAAAACGACCGTCATTAGCGATGAATAGCCCATGACAAGAGAAGCTAGGAAATAGCCTGCGATGGCTGGCACGATCCACAGGCCAGTGTAATACAGGAGATCTTTCACAAAGAAAGTAGCAATGATAGTGCGGACACTGATCGGTAAGCTGCGAGAAATATAGGCAAGGAGGCTGGCCTGGCCAAAGCGGCGATGTAATGCTTCTCGGCCGGAGAGAGCAAATGATCCAACCGAGAGGCCAAAGAGCACAAAGACATAGTGGACAAACAGGGCCATGGTGGAGGCAGGGATATATTGGGACAGGAACGGCAATAGCAGAGAAAATATCAGGGCAATGCCGGCGAGTATAGGTGGAAAGGCTATGAACAGAAATGTGCCAAACAGGGCAGTGTGGAGCCGCCACTCCTCTTTCAGCATCTGCTTCAACAGCTCCATCAGGCCTCACCCGTGTCTTTCGGTGTGTCAATCAGTTCCATGAACGTATCTGATAATGAGTTGTCTAATCCCTCAAGGGTGCCGTGGTGCCGCAGCTGTCCGTTCTGGAGTATGCCGAAGGTTGTGCAGATCTCCTGCGCTATTTCCAAGACATGGGTGCTGAGCACTAAGGTGCCGTTGTTATTGACAAAATCTTTCAGATAGGTTTTCAGTTTTCGTTGCATGAGCGGGTCAAGATTGATCAATGGTTCGTCTATAAAAGCTACAGGCGGCTGATGGAGAAAAGCCTGTGAGACCATTAGTTTCTGTCGTGTTCCTCGCGAGAGGTCCTTACATAATACATGTCTTTCATCAATACAATCAAAGAAATTCAGCCATTTTTTACTGATATCGGGAGTAGTATCAGCTGGAATGCCGCGGATACGGCAGACAAACTGTAAATATTCTTCAGCGGTGAGGAAGCTGGGCGGTGTTTCTTGTTCCGGGATAATGCCTACCTGGGCACGCACCTGCACGGGGTCTGTTGCCGGATCGACTCCGGCTACTGAGGCCCGGCCACCATCTGGCTGCAATTGGCCTGTCAGGAGTTTAATCAACGTGGTTTTGCCGGCTCCGTTGGGCCCAATGAGGCCAAATAACTCCCCTTCCGGAATGGTGAGATTTATGGTATCTACAGCGGTAACGTGCCGAAAGTCTTTGGTCAGGTGTGAGGTGGTGATGGCGGCTCCCATATAATAGGCATGGGAGTGTGGGTTAATATAAGTTAGCGCTGGCCGAGGTTCTGTGTTGTTCCCTTTACCTGTGTACTGCATTACGCTCGCTGTACATGGCTATTTATATGTTGTTTTAACACAGAGGAGTTAGTCTGTTACAGCAACAGGCGGAGGATGCTACTATGATGCGTGTAACTACTCTACAGCACTGGCTATTTCGTTCAAAGTTTGTTCTTATCATGTTTTTAGTAATGACTGGTTTTGTGTTTGGTGCCGTGCACGGCTCGGCCGTCGTGATTAATGAAGTGGTGCCGGATCCCAGTTCTGGTGATGAGTGGGTCGAGATTTTCAATGACAAAAGTTCTTCTTTCAATCTTGACGATATAGAAATTTTGGAGACGGACAATCCCACTAGTCCTAGTGGCAATAGCACCTTTGCAGATCCAAGTGGTTCAGTAGCGGCAGACGGTCATCTTGCCATTAATGGATCTAATCTCAACAATGGCGGTGACATTCTATGGTTGGTCAACTCAACTTCAAATGAAGTGTTAGATAAACTCGCATATGGAAATGCCGCTGACGGTGACACGAGCGATAATGCACCCGCCCCTTCAAATGAAGATGAATCAGTTGGCCGATTACCAGATGGATTCGACACCGACACAGATGCAACTGATTTCTATAAGATGATTCCAACTCGTGAGGAGCCAAATGTATATTCTGAAGCGGCTGACAA
>JAHENU010000096.1 GCA_018609855.1 Candidatus Nanohaloarchaea archaeon
ACCAAATGCCAGTATTTCTGCCTCCAGTACCTCTGTCACTGCGGGTGACTCGGTTGACTTTACTTCGTTCACCGATAATTCGTTTGACGGACCTGTCACTCGGCAATGGTTGATTGATGGTACGAATACTAGCGGCCAGGCTAACTTTACCCACACGTTTTCGAATAGCGGCACCTATTCTGTGAAACTAAAGGTCAATGATTCTATTGACAATTCCCATATGACAAGTGCCTTGTCTATTGATGTCTCCTCCAGCTCGTCGAGTAGTGACGGCGGCGGCTCCGACGGAGGAGGCGGTGGTAGTGTTGTGACAACAACGCCGGCCAGTGATACGGCTGAAAAAGCTATTACCTCACAGAAGCAGGTGTCTGGCCTGTCACAAGCCCCGGGCATTCAAGGCAATACGAAATTACAAAATGCTATAGAGAAGGTCTTAGGTACAGTTGAACTGGCGCAACCGGCCAGAGAGCAATTGGAGCAGATGTCACAAGCCATTGCGGAAGATACCTCTGTATCCAGAAGCGGGGAGGTGGACAATGGGACAACTGATGTGACCACAAATATTTCCTATAGTGGCAATAGGTCTGTTGAGCACTTTATGTTCCATGACACCGTGCCAAAGGACTTTGCTTCCAATGCGTCTGCAATCTCTGTCACTGTGACGAATGCGCAGGCACAGGTGGTGGAAGAAGACCCCTCGTTTTTGATTACTGATACCACCGCAGAGCCCGGCGAGACATATTCTGTGTCCTATAGCAGAGATACTGAATCTGTTGAGAATGCCTCAGCTTTAGATGCTATGTTGGCTGAATTTAATGCTTCTGTGTATGGTAATGTCTCTGAGGCGAAAGCACCTGCTGAAGAAGAGCAAGAGGTCACAGAGGAAGGTGGTCAGCAACAAGAGAGTGATGCAACAGGGCAACAACCCGGCAAACAACAAAGCAATAACTATCTTCCTATTGCGTTAGGTGTGCTCGCAGCGATACTGGTCATTGGAGGCATTACTTACGGAGTGATCCGCACTTACTACCCCCATCTGATCTGGGATATGAAGCATGATGAATCTGAGGATGATATTATTGAAGGTCTCCATGAATTGGAGGAAGAATTAGACGAGTATTTGGAAGAAGAAACGACCGGTACAAAATCTTCTTCTTCATCGCAGTCGAACTCAAAGGCCAATAAAGGTTCAAAGAAAAAGACTTCTTCTCAGAAAACTTCAGAATCCTCTCAATCCTCATCCCGGAAAGGGAAATCACAGTTTAACAGCACTGGTTCATCAACAAAGAAAGGCAAGAGTAGCAAAGGATCTTCTCGCAGCAGTTCGTCATCCAAAGGGAAAGATAACTCCTAACTTCCACTTTCTTTATAAGTATTGCGGTATGATCACGTATGTGGTTCTATGACTCCAGCAAAGAAACAGCACAAAGACACAATAGTCCCCGATACGTCAGTTATTATAGATGGCAGATTAACACATGGCATTTCTTCGGACAAAATTACATCTGCTGACATCATTGTACCAGAATTTGTCATCAATGAATTAGAGCACCAGGCAAATAAAGGAAAAGAAACTGGCGATGCTGGATTAGCTGAATTGATACAGTTGCGCGAATTAGTAGAGCAGCGGTCTGATATCACTCTTTCTTATACTGGGAGAAAGCCAACACAGGAGGAAATTCATATGGCCCACTCGGGTCGCATAGACGCACTGATTCGTGATGTTGCTGAAGAAAAAAATGCTACCTTGTATACTTCTGATGTCGTTCTGTATAAAATGGCCGTTGCGAAAGGCATCTCTGCTCAGTTGTTTGAGAAAGATGAAACGCCTTCATTCTCGTTGGCCGAGTATTTTGATGCGGAAACAATGAGCGTGCACCTGAAAAAACAGGCTGTCCCATTGGCGAAGAAAGGTAGTCCTGGCAATATACAATTGCAACGTATTGAGGAAGAGTCATTGTCTGATGAGGTTGTTGAGCAATTGATGAAAGAAATTATAGAGACTGCTAAAAGTTCTGAAAATGGTCATGTGGAGTTATCCCAGCCTGGTGTTATGGTGATTCAGCTAGAAGAATACCGCATTGTGATTGCAACTCCGCCATTTTCTGAGACAGCTGAAATCACTGCAGTGAGACCGGTAGCACGGTTAGAGTTAGGTGACTATGAGCTTTCACCGCAATTACATGATCGGTTGCGGGAACAGGCCGAAGGTGTTTTAGTTGCAGGGAGCCCTGGCCATGGAAAAAGTACCTTTGCACAGGCATTAGTGGATTATTACTGGGAGCAAGGTCATATTGTGAAAACTATGGAGCATCCAAGGGATTTGAAAGTAGATCCTAATATTACCCAATATGGGGCTTTAGACAATGATTTTACCAATACCGCTGAAATTTTATTATTGCTAAGACCTGATTATACGGTGTTTGATGAGGTCAGAAAAACAGAAGATTTCTCAGTATTTGCTGATTTACGACTGTCAGGTGTTGGATTAATTGGTGTCGTTCATGCGACTGCTGCATTGGACGCAGTACAACGGTTGATTGGGCGGGTAGAGCTTGGCATTATTCCGCATGTTGTAGACACAGTCATTTATATTGAGGATGCTGCTGTTGCAAAAGTTTATAGCTTGCAATTGACTGTGAAAGTACCGGCTGGTATGCAACAGGATGATTTGGCACGGCCTGTTGTACAAGTCATTGATTTTGAGGAGGGAGATGTTGAATACGAAATCTATACTTTTGGTGAGGAAAACGTTATTATCCCTGTTGATGCAGCTGAGGACTCAGAGCAGTTTAGTGCTAAAGATCGTTATGCAGCTGCTTATTTAGAAAAAGAATTAGAGCGATTTGTTGAAGACCCGGTTGTGGAATTTATTGCAGATGATAGAATTGCCCTCTATGTGGACGAAAATAACATGGCTCAATTAATTGGTAAAGAAGGTAAACGCATAGAGAAAATTGAGAAACAACTTGGTGTTAATATTTCTGTCAAGCCACAAGAAGGAACACTCCGTCATAGCGTTTCCTATGAAGTGGAAGAGCGAGGAAAATATGTTGCTATAATTATAGACCCTTCATTACAAGGCCAATCAGTTGATGTGTATGATAAAGAGGAATTTTTATTTACTGCAACTGTTGGTAAAAAAGGTCAGATTAAATTAAGTAAGGAAGCACCGATCGCCCAGCACGTTCTAGGAGCACATACACGACAGACTTTATATGCATATATGTAATTATACACTGTGGCACATAAAGAGACAGGCAGTATTGCCACCATGTGATTGGCACTTTTGTTCAGTTACATGCCAACGAGTATTGGTATAGGTTGTTAATATGCCTTCAAACACTCCTTCAAAGAAATAACATCTATTATGTGAGCATTTCTGAAAGATATTGTCGGAAAGTTGTAGTTGAACACTATCTTGATCATATTGATCTAACGCCATACTCCCTAAATGTAGTGTGGTAAAATAAGTCTGCATGCTCTGCATATAGGCATCAAATGACGCGTCTTTTGTATTCTGACCCAACATCATCCCCAGTCGCTTTCCTCCTTCACGGAGTGTAGTCTTGCCCACTGGTGAATGCAGCATTTGTTCATAGAAGGAAAACACACTGTCATCTTTAACCACATATTCTTTGCCGCTGAGGCCCGGTGACCGCAACGAAGCTACTAACCGTTGTGTGTATTTCTCCGTTTCTTCCTCTGACAAACGAGGATAGCCAAAGTAAATAGCATATTTCTCAGGATGAATGGAACAGAATGCATACTCGAACAGCTTCTTGAAAATAAAGTGCACGCGTTTTGGTTTAAAAGGAACAAAATCCATGCATCGAGTTGCCTTACAAAGGTATTTAAAGATTTCCTTTGGCATCAACCGGCGTTATAGGGATTGTTCCCACCATTCTCTTATTTATAAAGAACCATGTACTTTTATATATTACCTTTACTATTAATAAGTCATGACAATTAACACAGTTACTGAATCTGAACGAGCTAAAGGAGAAAGAATGCCGGATACAACTGTAATGCCTATAAATTTGAATTATACGCAGTTTCCTTCAGCCCCATCTGTTGATTCCCCCTCCTCAGAATCGTACAGTTATGAGCCACAGTCTGAAAAAGAGTTGTATAACGAAACGGAAGATTTAATTAAGACTTATGTGCAACCGCCTGCACCGACGGAGTTAGATGATATTCGTTCGTTCCATGTGCTTGGTCTCGACTTCAAGAAAACACCGGAACAGCAAATGCAGCTGGCTGAAGTGAATGGGCTGTGGTCTGGTACTGACGGCATTACTGAAACGAATGTGTCTGCTAAAGATCTGATGCAATATGGTCTTGTCGGTATGGATGTGTGGAATGAATACAATTATGAAAGCGTAGAACAAGACGCTAATATTATTTCTAATGGCCTCCATACGCATTTGGAACAGTATGGCCTTGACAAAATGACATATATCAATTCTCTCCTCGCAGATCGTCGTGAAGAATTTGGTAAGACGGTGAATCCTACATTGTTTAAAGACGCCGGCATTCCAGATCACGAGTGGCTCTCTAAAATTGCGCATCATGAGTGGCATTCGTACGACGAGATTGCTGATACGATGGCTGACATTGAACTCACTTTGTCCGATAAAGCGACAGTTGATCAATATTTTGAAGGCTTTCGTGAGGTGAAACCTCTCTCATATTCCTATACGCAAGAGGATGTGGCAAGGTTACTGGCAAATGAAGATGCAGAATATGTAATTTTCAAGCCACGCAATGGCTTAGCAGGGAAGGAAGTCAGTGTACAGCATAGAGATGAAGTAAATCTTAATTTTGCTGAAGATTCTGACTACATTGTTGAGCCGTTTATCGAATCAGACGCAATCTTTTCTGAGGAGACAGGCCACTATCATGATGGCTGCATGCGCTATCTCGTGTTACTGGAGGAACGTACCGACGGCACAATTGAGACACGTCATTTTGGTGGGTATTGGCGATTATCTCCCGAACCAATTCAGGAATATGGCGATGAAGAAGCTATGATTGCAAGCCTCTGTGACAAGTACCAGGAACCTGCTATTCCCGAAAAAGCATCACCAATTGATTTGCTTCGAGCGCGAAACACAGTTGATGCGGCATTGCCCACTATCTATCAGGATATGTTGACTGATATCCGCGGTGAAGACGCATCGGCAATGGAATCTGACGGAGAGAGTGAAGAGGAAGTACCGTCTAACCAAGACGAACAGGAAGTAGCAATACCTATATAAAATATACCTGATATAATTTGCTCTATGCGCTCTATAGTACAATCATTAGAACACGTCTACGGAGATTATTTCTATTCCTTTTCCGAGTTTTAGTAGGATTTATGTTTTTCCAGTATGGAGCGCAGAAGTTGTTTGGGTGGTTTAACGGAAGTCAATTACAGGTTGATTCTATATTTAGTCACTTCGGTGTTGCTGGCGTTATAGAATTTTTTGGCGGGATATTTCTTGTGATTGGATTGTTGACACGGATTACTGCCGCTATAAGTGCTATTCAAATGTTTGTTGCATATGTGTGGAAACATGCTCCCAATGGACTTATGCCTATCACCAACGGAGGAGAGGCTGCACTACTGTTTTTTGCTGCATTTCTCGTTATCCTTGTATATGGTGCGAGGAAGTGGGGCGTTGATAAGGAATTATTAGGCTGTAGTGATTGTGTATAATCTATTCGGCAGTTTGTACGAAATTGTTTCTTAATGTCTGTTCTATTTGCTCCCGGTGCCAGTAAACGATTGCAGAGCCAGTGATAATCACTGTACCGAGAAACACAACAAGCACCGGTTGTGAGTATGCAATGCCGGCTCCTAAACCATTTAGTAAAAAGAATCCCGGGAGGCGACCAAGGCTCATTATGAATAGAAATCGCCGATATGTTATAGAAGATAGGCCCACAATAAAACATAAAGCATCATCTGGAAATGCAGGTAATAGGAAGAATAGGAAGAGAGCTATTTGTCCGCCCGGCCTACTAATATAATCAAATCGATCCAGTAGTTGCGGTTGGATAATTCGCTCAACTAAGCGTTTTCCAAATGATTTTGCTAAACTGAATAATACAATAGATCCTATTACTGCGCCAATTAGCGTATACATTGTTCCAGCCAACACACCGAAGAGTAAACCGCCAGCAACAGCCATGACCTGACCTGGAAAAGGAGCAATGATTACTTG
>JAHENU010000097.1 GCA_018609855.1 Candidatus Nanohaloarchaea archaeon
ATCTTCAGAAGGAAATCCAAATCCATACCGCTGTCAAGTATTTCCACGGGATCAGGGGAAGTATGCATGAGGTCGTTCTGCTCTAAAACAGCTGTAACATGTTGTAATACCGGAAATAATGAGTCAGTCATTAATTCTCTTTTCACTGAAAGCATATAGTGACTGGTGATATTCTTTTCCCTATAATACGCTGTGCCGAGCCACAGATGTGTCAGCATAGGCTCAATCCGATCAAGTGCATGCACAAATTTCCCCTCCAGTGTCTCTCTGTTTTCAAACTCTTTCCAGAGATCATACAATTCAGGCATGTGTGTAGACAGCTGTTGTGCCGCCGCTTCCTCCCGTTCTTCCTTATTCCGTTCTGTCTCCGTGTCTCCACTAAAGAAATCAACATCACCTGCGTATATTTCGACAAGATCGTGACAGAGAGCCAGCTTCAATGCCCGTTCCAGATGTAATTCCGGTTCCACATGCCGCAAATGCAAAACCAAAAACGCAAGGCTCCAGGAATGAGCGGCCGTACTTTCATACCAGCCATTTTTCCCCGTAGCTCGGTAAGTGCGCTTTAACGTTTGTATGTCAAGGAGAAACGACAACTGGTCTCGGTTCATAGTGGGAAAACAGCACTCAGATTTTTATAACTGCTAAAAAAAAGGGCAGTATGGCTCAAGACAATCGGTTCAAACGAGCGCCTGCTGTAGCAAGAAAATTAGCGGAAGTTGATCCGCAACAAGACACGAATGTCAGAATTTTTGGAACAGTGGTGGAAACAGGAGAAGACTCTGTAGTGATTGACGATGGAACGCAGGCCAAAGAGATTTATGTAGGGCCTGAACACATTGAGCAATTGGCTGCCAAGGACACAGTCCGAATATTCGGCCGAGTACTGCCATCAGTCGATTCTTTCGAGATTCAGGGAGAGATTGTACAAAAGATGAATGATTTAAACCTTTCTCTCTACAGTCAAATTAAAGAATCCTATGACATTAGGATATAAGGCGATACTATGGTAAAAGCAAAACTAGAAGATGTAACGGTGCTGAAAGATGCAATACAGACTATCTCTAGTCTGATCAGCGAAGGCAAGTTTACAGTCAAATCGGATGGGCTGCACATGGCTGCGACAGATCCCACTATGGTCACAATGGTAGATTTCACGTTGGCCAAGGAAGCCTTTACTACATATGAATTTGAGAAAGAAGAAACGCTCGGCATGAATATTGATAATCTGAATTCCATTATTAAACGAGCGTCGAACAGCGAAACTATTACGATTGAAACACAGGAATCAAAATGTGCAATTACTTTACATGGCGATACTACGCGGACGTTTTCCTTGCCGCTGTTAAATCTTGACAACACGCAAACACCTGATGTCGATAACCTTGATTTCACTACGACAATTGATGTTAAATCAGAGGCACTGAAAACAGGGATTGGTGACGCATCGGTTGTAGGGGAGTCAATTACGTTTAGAACCACAGAAAACAGTGTGATTTTAGAAGCGAAAGGAGACAATTCAACAGCACAATTCACGATTGATGCAAACACCGACAGCTTGTTAAATTTGGAAGGTGAGTCAGTGAAATCTTCGTTCTCATTAGGCTATCTTTCAAAAGCCATGCGGGCAGAGAAGATAGCAGACACAGTAACAATAAAATTAGGCAATGATTTTCCTCTAAAATTAGAGTTTAACGCGCCGGAGAAATGTCAGCTCCATTTTGTCCTTGCGCCACGCATAGAGGAAGAGTAACAGCATTTTAAAAGTCCATGGCATATGTGAAAATATGCAATTCCATGAGGTGCGCCAGTACTATAGCAGTGAAGCTATTCAGGAGCAACTACTGGCGATGACTGAAAAGCGGGAAGTGGTTCCACGTTTCATGGATGCATTTGGCAAACGACCTTCTCTGGTTAATATGCCCGGTGATTTACAGGCATGGGTAAAGAAAGGTGCCACTTCATTGCATGCCTCTGTCGAACGATGGCGGAATCCGCTCCACATTGGACAACAGGATGCCGAAGAATTACGGACAGGGTGGGACTTATTAATCGACATTGATGCGTCACGTATGCCGCCCCATTTGCAAAACAAAGGGCTCCAGTATTCGCTGGAGCTGCTCAAACTTCTGCTGGAGGAGTTACGGGCCCACAACGTACAGCACTACAGTGTCAAATTTTCCGGAAATCGTGGCTTTCACATCATGATTAATCAGGAAGCCTTTCCAGAAACAATTAAAGGCTCCCCACAAGCTGCCTGGTATCCAACATTGCCAAAACAGATTATTACCTACCTCAGAGAACGCGTAAAAGATGCGTTCACAGCACAAATATTGGGCACCTATGCCACTACTTATGATATAGATCCATACGAAATCATTGATGTGGAGAATAGCTGGAGCCACCGGCATTTATTCAGAATGCCGTATGCGCTTAACGAAAAAACATGGCTTGTTTCTGTGCCGTTAACAGAAGATGCGTTGGAAGAATTTCGGACGGTTGACGCATTACCGGAGAAAGTAGAAGGCAGTGTAGCTTTTATGCCAGATAACAAGAAAGATGAAGCTGCTGATTTGGTAGTAGAATCTTTGGATTTCGCAGAGCAACAAGAACCGGTAGAAGTTGAGCAACGTCCACAAAAAATCCCAGAAAGTGTTTCAGACAAAATCCCACAAACATATTTTCCACCACCTATCCAGAAACTATTAGAAGGTGTTCGGGATGGGAGAAAAAGAAGCCTATTCATTCTGATATCATTCTTAAAACACATGAACTATCCATGGCGCGAATTAGAAGAAGAAATTTGGGCATGGAATCAACGGAACGCAGAACCGTTGCGTAACAGCTATATTCGTGGTCAATTAAATTGGCATCGACAACAAAATAAGCAGATATTGCCGCCTAATTATGACAAAGAAGGATTTTACGGAGATATTTTGCCAGGTGGATACCGCAATGAGGAGCGATTTTCCAATCCGGTCACCTCGGCCTATGCTCGTTACAAACAAGCGAAAAGCTATCAAAAGAAAGACGAATAAAGGAACTAAGGAAGAGCTCCGCTCTGTTCGGCCAATTGTCGTGTTGTCTCTAAACGCGATTCTATTTCCTGCAAACCGTTCTGCCAAACTGTGGGCTGATGGATATCAATACCCAGCGTTGTGAATAACGCAGCTGGTGATTGAGACTGGCCGGCAGCAAGAAAAGAACGGACATCTTGAATCCGGCGAGGATCATCACGTACCTGCTGTTGCAATGTCTTTGAGATAAGCAAGCCAGAGGCATAGGAGAAGACATAGAAAAAACGACGGAAATGTGGGATATACACCCACCAGTTCTCCGAACCGGGGGACATAGTGACAGCCGGACCAAGATAACTGCGCATATGATTCATAAACAATTGGCCAATTTCATTGTGAGAGAGATAGCCCTGTTCACGAAACTGATGATGAAGCTCCCATTCAAATCGGTAGAATGCCACCTGACGGCAAATAGTGCTAATATCATCTTCTAATTGCCGCATGCGGAGAACTAATTCTAATTCAGGATCAGCCTCTCGTAATAATTCCTGGAGCACAAAATCTTCCATAAATGTACTTGCCACCTCTGCTGTCGTCTTTGGCGTGCCAAAATAGAGTGAATGTTGCTGTTGGCGTATTAACTCATTGTTAATGCCATGACCAACTTCATGCGCCAGTGTCAGCACGTCTTGTAACTTCCCGCCATAGTTCAGAAACAGATACACGGGTTCTGTTAGGCGTTGGTAGGCGCAGAAAGCGCCATGGCGCTTACCAGTGCGGGGATATACATCAATCTGACCGTTATTAAGAAACCGAGCGAAAATGTGGCTAAATGTTGGATCCAGATCGTACAATACCCGATACACTAGATGTGCAGCATTGTCAAATGGATATTGATCACCAATGTGGCCATACGGCACAGCGCGTTCAAAATAGGATAGGCTATCTCGGGAGAATAGTTGTGCTTTCAACTGATAGAAACGATGCGCGAGTGAAAACTGGTTATAAACAGTATCAATAAGCGTGTCGACTGCCTCTGTCGCTATATTATCTACCACATGCCTATGTGAGTCTGGCCGCGGATAACCACGTAACGCATCAGTGAGCTTCTTATAAGAAAGGAGCGCATTCAGTTCTGATTCAGCTACATCTACGTGCTGGGAAAGAATGCTATTGACAGCAGTGGCTGCGGCAGAACGTGTGTATGAATCTCTGTGGTGAGTTAAACCTAACAAAGCTGACAAATTCTTTTCTTCCTGCGTGCCATCAACAGTAATAGCTCGTGTTTCAGTGGCCAGTAGTTGTTGCGTCATATCCATCCATTGGTAATAAGCAGGGTTTGCGGTGTGTGTAAGAATGCGTTCTTCTGCTTCTGTCAACTGATAATGACTGCGGTCAAATAATCGGGAGAGGAATTGCCAATACGGCGCTAATATCGGTGCATTGAGCAATTGTGTCTGCCGTTCAGGTGGTATTTTGCCAATTCGAATGGTGAAAAATTGTAATTGGGTGTGCAAATCATCACGCAGTTCTGTAATCTTATTCAATTGAGCTTTTATCTGCGGATTGTTTTGCTGTTGTTGAGCCCGTAAACGCAAATAATAGCCAGCTGTGCCATCAGAACCAGTGGTGCGATGCACATACTCATATTCATCTAAGGCTTGTCGTAATATTTGTGGATCATGTAAGTAGTCCATCCGATCCTGCCATTTTTCTACAAATCGCTCTACCATTTCTCGAGTCTGTTGTTTGTCTTCAGCAATAGCAGGATCAGTTTCACTGGCAAATAAATCACTGAGATCCCATTCTGTGCATGATGTATCCAATATAACCATAGTGTTTTACTGCCAAGAAGTTTTAATAACTTACCGTCAGGACGTGAGTCTAATGATCGGACTTTGTGCAAACAACGGTGACATCTGTTCGGCACGTGAGATGAACCATGGCGGCACGGAAATATCACCGAGATACAGCTTCCCTACGGAAGACTGAGCTGCTTTGGTAAGTAGGCCGTGCGTCGGATAGCCAAATGTGAGTGTCCACTCTGCTGAGATGGTTGGTGCGTTACGAGTGCCTGTATCAGCATCTAAGCCAGATGGCACGTCTACAGCAAGAATAGGAGAAGATGCCGTATTCATTTCTTGGATCAATGTGGCAGCTGGTTCGCGAGGACTGCCGGCAATGCCGCTACCTAGAAGGCTATCGATAAGCAGATCAGCTGAAGATAGATTAATCTCTTCCGGCGACATCAGTGGCACATGTAGGCGCTGCAATATCTGAGCGTGCTGTTGCGCAGAGGCATGTAATTCATCAACTGCTACTGGGACAGCTGCTGTCACCAGCGCACCCCTATTGGCTAAATGTCGGGCCGCTGCCAACCCATCTCCTCCATTATTGCCTTTACCAGCACATACAATAATATGTCTGTGCTCTACAGAGCCACGACAAATGTAATGAGTCATGAGTGCTATATTTCGAGCTGCATTTTCCATCATCAGTGGAACTGGTACTCCTAACTCTTCAGCCATTCGGCGATCTACTTCTTGCAATTCGGCAACAGAGAGCTGAGGGATGTTTGCTATGGATTGAGTTGGAATAGATTGCATATAATCACCTGTGTGCAATAGTGCGATTTGTCAGGACAGAGTTTGGAGCATCAGCAAGTATATCTCGTTCTCTATTTGCATACGCATCATTCATTTTAATGAGTAACCAATGTCCTCTTTTTTGTTGCATGTGAGACAGAGCAAAGCCACCGTGCAATTTATAGCCAGTAAGCCAAACCTCCATATGCCCTTGTTGGTATGCATCCATTATCTTTTTAGTATTCCTGTATTCTTTGAGACCTGTGTACGTACCAGTGTCCCATACAATCACCTCACCGGCGCCATAATTGCCTTCGGTAATAGTGCCTTCAAAATCTGCATAACAGATTGGATGATCGGCCACTTGAATAGCAAGTCGTCTCTCTTTAGGATCTAGTGAAGGACCTTTGGGTACAGCCCAAGACGTAAGCGTGCCGTTCAATTCCAGACGAAAATCATAATGCAGCTGTGAAGCATCATGTTTCTGTATCACAAATATTGGCTTTTCACCTTCCGTCTGGCTGTTCATATTGCTCAGAGTGATTTCATATGATTTATATCTTATTTTCCTTAAGTGAACGAGCAGAGGTGGTTAAAGCCTATAGCTTGTTGTGGTAAGAAAATAAAGAAAAAAAGAAATGCGGGAAAGCTTACTCCTTCATGGCAAAGTAGATCATGTACAACGCAGAGAGACCGACAAGAATGTATACAAAACGGGATAACGTTGCCATCTGGCTGCCGAATATAGCTTCAACCAAACCACTTCCTGCTACGCCTACAATGCCCCAATTAAGACCGCCAATAATGACAAGCACCAAGGCGATCCAGTCGAGAGGTGATTTTTCTGTCATAGTATCGTTTTAAATAAAGTTATACACTTTTAAATAACCATTTGTCTATCGTGTATTTACCGTGTGGAAAAACATGCATAGAAAGATGTGCTTGCTCTGCAGTGACGCTTTTTTGGCTCCTTTGGCGTCTTTAGGGGTTCTGTTCTTCTTGCGGTTATGCTGTTGCCAACGTGTTCTTGATTAGGTTTTTGAAGGAAGTGGTAGAGCAGTTAAATAGTTTAAGCTAAAGTTATCTAGCCAGAATGTTGCTAGTGGCAGCAGTAGGTGAATGCTCTTTCGGTCAACTTGTAGCAGTATCTACATCTCGCAGCAGTAGATAGAGGCCCAAGGATTATTACAAGAAGGTTTACAATTGCCTGCCTTTCCAAAAGATTTGTAAAAACCTTGAAGCGTTCTCCGTGTGTTGGGACCACCCGGATTTGAACCGGGGGCTACGGCACCCGAAGCCGCAATGCTCGTCCACTACACCATGGTCCCTTTGCTTTTATAACTACTGTATTATCTATCACTAGCTTTTAATAGCTCTCCCTCCTTCCACTGCTATGTCCTTACTAGCATGGGATCCTGCAATACACACGCTGCGGAAGCGATACCAAGAGGAAGGACTGTCTGAAGCGGTGTGTCAGAAATTTCAGCAACAGATGCTTCAATATTATGCGAACTATGGTCGCAACTTTCCCTGGCGCCAGACCAAAGACCCCTACGCCGTCTTAGCCTCCGAGACGATGCTCCAACAAACGCAAACCCATCGGGTAGTGTCAAAATATAACGAATTTATGAAACGTTTTCCTGACATCGCAAGTTTAGCGAAAGCAGCGCTGAAAGATGTGTTAGCAGCGTGGCAAGGACTTGGCTACAACCGAAGAGCCAAATTATTACAGCAAGCTGCTCAACAGATCGTTGACCAATGGAATGGCCACATACCAGAACAGCGGGAGCACCTGGAGGTTTTGCCAGGTGTTGGCCCGTATACTGCCACTGCTGTTCGTGTGTTTGCCTTTAATCAGCCAGATGTAGTCCTGGAAACGAATATCCGGACAGTGTATATTTTCTTTTTCCTGTCGGAGGAAGAGCAGGTGACGGATGCGCAACTGCAGCCATTTGTTGAACGGACACTATACTATCAATCACCGCGAACCTGGTATAATGCATTAATGGATTACGGAGCAATGTTGAAACTGACTGTTGGCAATTTGAATAAACGTAGTGAAGCTTACACAAAACAGTCACAATTTGAAGGGTCAAATCGCCAAGCACGAGGCCGTATTCTCCACGTGCTAACTCAACAATCAAAACTGTCTGTCGAAACGCTACAGGAGCGAGCGGCAATAGAAGAACCACGGTTTTCAAAAGCGCTGCAGCAATTGCAGCAGGAAGGATTAGTGATGTCCACAGAGAGAGGAAAAGTACAATTGGCAGAATAATGAAAGGCCCTCAGCCCGCCTGTCGCTCAGGTATCATCATCGGGCCCGGAGGTACGCAGGCACAATTTTATAAATATGGCAATGGTAGCGTCACTATGCCGTCAGGAAAAAAGCGCCAAAAGAAAAAGATGAACAAGCATAAGCAGCGGAAGCGGAAGAAAAAGATGCGCCAACGGAAGAAGAAATAATTACTGATCTAACCGTATCAGTCTTTCTTGAAACGCCTCAGAATTTTCATGTTTTTTCAACGCGTGTGCGGTGCTAATGGCAACAAAAGAAGAAATGTAGTCAATTTCTTCATCACGCAACAACTTATTAACGGGAACTCGGTAATCCGGAAACACAGGAATATGAAGATGTGTGGCCACTTCCTTCAAAGTGTCTGGAGAGAGAATACTATCGTCAGGCGTTTCAAGGAGATAACGTGCATTCCGTTTTTGTGAGTGTCTTGCTGCCGTCTTTAATTCATTCTTTTTCTTCTGAGGCCACTCTATAAGCTTAGAAACCTCATTCCGTTGTTGCATCGATCCTGCCTTTGCATCTACAAAACTACAGCCAAGGTCAATATAAAATAATTCACAGCTATCGTACAATGCGTCATAAAAGTAGGCGATGTTTTGCCCCACTCCCTCAATATCACCAAGCGCCAAAATATCGCGATATAAGGCCTCGGCGGCTAATTCGTCTTCCAGGCTTTCGCAGCGATCCACATCTTCTTCCGGAAAGTCAATCCATTTGGAAACATAGTAGTAGGGCATATTCTCCCGTAACCGTTTTCTGGATTGCGGATCATCCTGTTGTTCAAATGCATCAGTATAGCGAAATGTTACCCGACCGGTCATATTATTTAACACAAAATGGTCAGGGACGGAAAGACCAAGATAGCGAGCCAATCGATTCGTAATAGCTTCATACACCGGTTGATGATGCGGTTGCATAGGATGATCGTGCGGTAATTCAGAACGGGGGCAATATTTGAGATACGCTTTCATCTGCTGACCATCGTACGGAATGCGAACCATGCCACCGGGATTGCCGCCCTTGGGCCCACTATCTACGTCAATGGTCACCATATCGCTATCACGTTCATATTATTTATAAAACAGCATTTTGTAATTATGTCTTAGTGGTAAAAAAACGGAAAGTTTTTTATATTATATCTTGATGTCTAAATGATAGTGAATGGCGTATGGGAAAGAACGATAAGATTTTGACGAAACAAGATTTTAGAGCAATTGCAAATACTCTAGAATACTGTTTTAGTGAATATTGTCACCCAACTGAGGACGGGGAGTTGTACGGGATCTTTGTTGGCGGAAGCGAAAGTATGATGACACATGAAAATGTCAACCGACGGGCAAGCAGCGATGTGGATATCACACTCAGTCACCCGTGGAGTCACTATACATTAATTGAATCACTAGTCAATGAAGGCTATGTGAAACAGCCCCGTACTGTGCATGATAGGGGCTATACATCTCTGAACGGGTTCCAGGGAGAGCATAATCCATTGAATATGGATATATTCTATGGAGATAGGGTGTTTAATTTCCCCCGAGAATGGATAGTCAACAACTCACAACCACTAGAAATTGATGGCACTCACTATGATCACTTAAGTATTCTAAGGCCGGAAGCAGCGACAGTACGCAAATTTACCAGATTCGCTGAAGGGGAAGAGGCGCAATCGCATGATATACAGCATCTACTAGACAGAACCGACAACATGGAAAAAACTGAACGTGAAGCGTATTGGCAACGACTTGATCAGTGCACACAAGACCTTTTGGATGTATCATTCAATGAACTGCGATCACACGTCCAACACAGGTTAGTGACTAATGGTAGGTGAGATTATGAAAAAAAAGGAACTGCCGCTCTTTTCCGTCTCCCTCTATCCGGAGCAAGAACACGAGATGGAGCGGTATGAAAAGGAAGGATTCAGCATTGAGTTAAAGTTGGATTATGAACATATACGTCCTCAGGAGACAGAGCTCAATGATTTGTTCGAGCGACACGACATAACTAGTGTACATTTACCGCCCAAGGGCATGTCTCTTCGTGAAGAAAACATGGGACGGTTGTTTGAATTCTGTTACGATGCACTGTGTGACGCAAATCTCCATTATGTAAGTTTGCATCCAACAGAGCGGCGATATACAGAAGAAGGCGAGACAGATTACGAATATTTCACGTATCTGTTAGGTCAAGTCGCAAGAAACATGGAAGGTCTCGGATTCCGATTCGGGCTCGAAAATATTCCACGACAGAAAAGCTACCTGTATGATCAAAAAGATGTTGATATACTAGCCACAATGCTTGACGATATGAAAATCGGTAATGTTGGGTTCGTCGTCGACTCAGCTCATCTGCCAGAACAAACGATTGATGCAGTCTACGACTATGTGAAAACAGCTGTTCGCAATAATAGATTAGTTGGTATGCATGCCAATGCCCAGTTCTCACCTAATTCGCGACAACAGAAGTATAAAAAGCATACGCTACCGAACATTACAATGGATGAGATTGATAAGGAAGAACAGAAGACAATCGGCCAACTCACATCACTCATTAGAGACGCCGGTGGCACCATCACTTTTGAGCCAGGCCGCAACGACACCACTGACGATGTTCTTGCAGTGCGAAAATTACATGAACGATATGAGCGGCATTTTCTCGGTGAATGATGCGCCCTCCGGGAGTTGAACCCGGGTCTCAGGCTCTCTCCGGACAGGGAAACCATTGTAAATTATAGATGAACGAAGACCGTCCTTCAGACGGTCACATCGCGAACAGATTTCGCTGTTCCGTGGAAGGCCTGGATCA
>JAHENU010000098.1 GCA_018609855.1 Candidatus Nanohaloarchaea archaeon
CCATTTTTTGAGTGGGTCACGAAAATAGATTATCGCGTGAAATCCACCAACGTCAGTCCGCAAAAAGTCTTGACAAAAGATAATGTGACCGTTACTGTTGACGCTATAGTCTATTATAAAGTGCGGAAAGATCATGAGGAAATCGCTAAAGCCATCTTAGAAGTGGAAGATTACAATGAAATCACCATCCGCTATGCCCAAACCAAACTGCGTGATTTAGTCGGTTCAAAAGAATTAGATGATATATTACAGCGGCGAGAGGAAGTGGCAGGAGAATTGGAAGAAACACTTGACACAGCAACAAATGATTTTGGCGTGAAAATTCGCGATGTCGAACTACAAGATGTATCTATCCCGTCTGAAATGGAGCGGGCCATGGCAGCGCAGGCCGAAGCTGAGCGAGACCGGCGCGCGAAAATCACATCTGCGCAAGGAGAACTCCAGGCAGCAGCTCGCATGCGCGCAGCAGCTGATATTTTGGGGAAGCGTGGCTACCAACTCCGTACCTTAGAAACATTAGATAACGTGTCGGAAGAAAACGCAACCATCGTTACTATTCCAGCCGAGCTGCTTCCAGGCCAGCGCGATCAAGACGATAACGAAGACTCGCCAGTCCAGCAGTTAGTGGATCAAGTCTTGCAGAACATACAACTTGATGATTTGGCAGCATCGGAACAGCAAGAGGACACATAAAACACCTTTTGATCTAGACAAGCGGCTATTATCCAATGCCCTATTCACAAGCCAGCTGAAAACACAAGTCAGGAAAGCAACACCAAGATAAGAGAACAGTATCACTGCAAAATTATATTAATCAAGGCCGGTCATAAAGAGGCATGGCGCGCCAGTTTCAGAAACAGATACAGAAAGGAGCCGTATCTCCTTTTCTCTACATCATGGTTGCTGCACTTGCAGTGTTTTTACTGGGTGGATGGCTTGCCGGTATGGTTGACGGCACCGTGCCAGGATCTCGTTCACAAAGCCCCGGCAAGTATCTGTTTTTCGAAGATTTTGGGGATGTTGGCACAACAGAAGCCACGTTTTTTGAACAGGCGTACGGCGATTTTTCCGTAGGTATTACCACCGGTCAACGAACCGTCTATCAACTAAACAATATCTGGATTAAAAACGGCATACCAGCCCAAAAAAGACAAACTATTACGTTTGAGGCTAACAAACCAGAAAGAGGATTACTCACATTCAAAGTTTTGCGGACAAACCTGTATGGTGATTTGACAGTCAGAGTGAACAATGATGTTGTATTTAGTAGCAAGGCTGCTAGTGGCACGGCACCTGAAATCAAATTAGATGAATTAAAAGACGGTAAAAATACGATGACAATTACAGCAGAATCTTCAGGAGCACGATTTTGGGCTCCAACTACTTATCAGTTAGCTGATATAGAATTGAAAGTCACTGATTTCGGCAAAAAACAATTCACTCAGACATTTCAATTACAGCCCTACCATCTCCGTGGCTTCAATCGCGGTGAATTTACTTTTTTCACAGATACAGCCCAACGCCAACACCCACTAACCATTGTCATCAATAACAATACTATCTATGAACAACAACCCGTGCGGCGCCCTTCACCTCACACAGCGACATTTACTCGGGAAGAAGCTGATCTAACAGTCGGTGAAAATACTATCCAAGCATTTACTAAAAAAGGAGCTGCATATTCACTTAGTAACGCCCTCTTACAAATTTACTATTTTGGCCGTTCAAACACAACCGTATTCCATCGTGATATGACCGTTCGGTCACAAGACTATCAAAGACTTTCGGAAGACCAATATCAGGGCAAAATTGCATTTGATGCTACTGTTTCTCTCCCTGGTGATATGCACATATCATTCCACAACACCACACTTGATGTTATCCCAAAAACCGGCAGAAACAGTCTTTTCTTTGACCAAACAGCAGTGAAACGTGGAAAAAATGAGCTTTCTATAGCCACAGATGCGACAATGGAATTGAATAATTTCTCCATTTCTGTCGTTGAAACACGCTGATTATTGACCTGTGACTGTGGCTTCATGTATAGCATCAAAGAAATAATTGTAAGAAGTTGTGATAGTGATAGGCAGTCGCTGCCGAATAGCTACAGTACCGGGCTGAAAATCAAAACAGGCTGTGCTATTCATGCGCATTTGCCGCTGTTTGTCAATCCCTAATCCTTCAAAACTCACAGAAACCTGGAATTTATCTTCATATCCTTCAGGATTTCCAATACCAGCCTGTTCACTGTATACGGTACCCTTCCCTGTATTCTGCGCTGAAATACAGAAGCTGCGGGAACCACCGGAACCCGAAATCACCATCGGTGATTCTGTGCGCGATGTAAATTCCAATGGCCCCACTGACGTCTCAATCTGAACAGGAGATGTTGTGGGTTGTTGCGAAGCTTCATCTCGATTTACTAACACTAGTTGCGGGGTCGCCTGACTTTCATAACCATAATGTATTCGCGCGAAAAACTTAGCATCCTGAGAACTGCCAGCCGGTACTGCAGGAGCTTGCAAGGTCCATCGCGCCTCTTGCGATTCACCGGCAACATTTTGCTGTACCCGTGGCGCCCGTAATTTACCAATGCATGCCCATTGGCTTGATTTCAGTTGACACGAAGGACTATTATCAGTAATCTGCCAACAGCTGGCGCAATCTCCGAATGTCAGCCCATACAATTGAGCCCGTACATCAGTTGCTTTTCTTCCTCCAGTGTTCTTAAGAGAGAGGTGTAAAAAAGCGTTGGAATTAGAGCGTAAGGTAGTGCGTTCTGTAGTAAATTTTGTGGCCTGTATGCCAGATCCCTGACTTAGCGTGGTGTCGCCGTCGTTCGTGCCACTACTACAGCCGGCTACGATAAGAACGGCACTAATAATAATCAATGGCAGTAGGTACGTTCGACTGTACATCATACCTCTATTCGGGCACTTTTATATTTAATAGTTCTTCCTGTTCGGCATGGGATTTGTGCAAACGTGTCTCGTGGGACCATTTCTGCAAGACAGTGGGTATACCATTTGCAATTCTATCATTCTTTTTACTGGCCTTGCCCTACTTCTAGTGTTTGCTATACCAGCTCTCTTCAGAAAATATTCGATACAGTGTGACCGACATTTTATTACCGGTGCCACACTCTATGCCATTCTTGGCAGCCTCTTACGCGTGTTAGACGATGCAGCCATCGTCCCACCGCCATACTTTGTTAGCCCAGCCATTTGGCTCATTGGCATCGCCATCGCTAGCATAACCCTATTTTTGTCGTTATATATAGCGCACCGATCTCACTATTATTACCATACGCTGTGGCAAGGAACCGGAGTTGTACTTATACTCAGTACCCTTGCTATATTACCATTTTCTCAGCTAGGAAGGATTTTCATCATACTACTGATAACTGCTCTCTGGGCTATACCGCTGGCACTATTGTATTGGCAGAAGTTGTGGCAATTTCAGTGGCCTGCCATAACACTTCCGCTTGCCGCCCACTTACTTGACGCTACATCAACTGTTATCACATTACAGTATTTTGGCGGTGAAGAAAAACATGTCTTGCCTGCCGCTCTCATTACTGCGACAAATATGCCGGCTATTATGTTTCCATTAAAACTAGGCGTAGTACTGCCTGCCCTTCTACTCATTGATCGATACATACCAGAAGAACGCCGGTATTATATGATGGTTATTGGCCTACTAGGTCTCATACCAGCCGTCAGAAACATTGTTAGATTACTCAATGGTGTATAATTTGTTAACGGGATTCGCGCCATACAATAAGTAACACAATGACAATGCCAACGACAATTGATATAAACAAGCCGAGAGGAGCTGTAATACCAGAAACAGCGTTTTTGACAGACTGCCAGGCATTCTGTAATTGACTTGATAAGGATTTGCTTGGCGCTTGTGGTAAGCCGGTGCTGACATTGCCTTCCTGATTGACTGCTAATGTGAAGCTTTCAAATTTCTTTACAGTCCCACTTGCATCTTCTGCTGAGATTCGGACATCAAATCTTCCGCTCACATTGAAAGGTGGCGCAGCATGTATGAAGGTCTTCTTTTCGGCGCCAGCGGCCAGGGTTGCTGATACTGGTTTTAATGATATCCAAGCTGGGCCATCTAAAGATACTGTGTAGGTATTTTCCTTACTGCCAGTGTTCTGTAACGTGTTCTCAAACAGAACGGTATTCCCTTCTCGCACGTTACTCGTTCGCTGTTGCAAATTCATATTGAGGTCGTAGCAATTCTGAACATCTGCCGTCACTTCAGAGAAATCACTGACGTCCCGTGTATGGGTGGATCTAGTTCGTACCTTTACTAAGTGCGAACCCTGTGTGAGAGCGTTCCCATCAACCTGTAAGTCTACAACATCTTCCTCGCCTGGCCCGAGATTAACCTTTGTTGCCCCCAATGTGCCAATATTGCTGGCAAGTGTATATGTATCAGCTACATCTCCTGTATTCTTTACCTCAACATCGTATTCAACTTGCTCATCTTCACACAGAGCGTTTGTTGAAGGAGTAGTAATAACAGTAACAGCACGACAATTCGCACCAGTAACTGAGAATGAAGTAGAACTAACTGATTTGCCTTTTGCTCGCACCTGCAAATTATACGTTTTCTGTTGTTTGGGCGTAAATTGCAAGGTAGTTGTCCGGCTTTCGCCGCCATCAATAGTCAATTCTGACGTTTCTAATGTGCCGCCACTGGCGCTGAGAGTGAACGTATCAGACTGTGTGCCAGTATTGCGCACAACAACATCGAATTCATTTGATTTGCCTGTGCAAATACGCTGATTTTTTGGCGTAACTTGCGCTTCGGAAGCAAAGCAGCGATTCACCTGCAATGTCAGCAATTTTGATGATTGAGCAAAACTTGATTGTGAATGCGCCTCAACCATCGCTGTTTTTTCTCCGGCGGAGGCACCACTTGTTTCTAATTGCACTGTTTCAGAAGTTCCGGGTTCTAAGGTAAATGAGCTTGCGGTTAATGTACCTGTGTCTGTCTGTAATTGGACGTTTTCAGTATTTCTGCCTTTATTTGATACAGTAAATTCCACTTGCGCCTTTTCTCCAATACACGCTGATACGGAGGGGTTTGTTTGCGAAATTTGTAAATTATGACAGGGCAATACTTCAATAGTGCCAGTAATCGGAAATCGTTCGCCTGTCGTTTGCGAAGTAGCATATAGAGTAAATTCATAGGTGCCTGGACTCACAGATGTTTTTGGTGTATACCATACAAACGGATCCTGCCATTTTTCGCCAGCTTCCAGTGTAACTTGTTTTGGTGCAATGGTGATCTGGTCTGGCCGTGAAGAGGAAAACGTATAGGTGTCTTTCACTTGCCCAGTATTTTCAATAGCCAATTCATAGACAGCCGTGTTCGATGGGCACGCAGCTGCACTTTCCGGGAAAAGCTGTAATGCTGCTGGGCTGGCTTGCGCCATAGGCAATAAGCCGACGAGGAATACTGCCATACCAATTAACAAAAGGGTGCGTTGCATAGTTTAATACCTCATCAGTGACAAATATTTTTATACTTTTGTATAGTAGCAAAAGACTTTTATGCCTGTGCCCAAAGCATTACAAACGCATTACAGTCCAATCAGCGCTGCATGAAGAGCATTTGTTACTTAGATAAATTGTGATCCGCTAAAACTATTTAGATGTATGTAATGGCTATTAATATCGTGGTGTCATTGGCTGGGATCGCAGAAAGACCAGAACGATGGCAATAAAGAGGGTTATCGCGGCTAATACACCACCAATAAGAATAACTGCGCTCCCCCCTACAGCGATACCGAGCGTGCCAAATGCACGGGATATGCGATTAATTATGCCAGTTTGCATATGCCGTCCTTCTGCAATTATAGATACCTTTTGTTCTGTCAATACCTGACCATCTCCCGTAATGACCAACGGTATTGTAAATTCTCCACTTCGTTGCGGATTCACCACGAAATACAGAGTGCGTGATTCACCACGAGACAATATGGCTTTCTTTACGGGGGCACTAACAGAAAGATTGCCATTTTCTTGCAAAGAGACAGTATAAGTACGCTGCTGTGTCTGAGTATTGTGTAACACAACTTTGAATATTGCATCTCCACCGCGTGGAACAGTCATCTGCTTAGGGAACAGTTTTGTCTCTGGCTGGGATTTTACAATGTCAATGGTCTTTTCTACGGAGTCTGAAAGACCTTGCTGCATCGCCACTAGCTTAAGTGGCTGACTGCCAATCTCAGCAAAGTTAGTATCAAAACAAACTTTCTTTTCATCCGAGATCTGGACAGTCTTACCTTGGCGTACAGAAGAACCAGTTTTCAGTTGTACAAGAACAGAGCCGGATTTTTGTGTCGAAACAAGACCGCAGGCTGTAAAGGAATTCCCTTTGACTGCTATGTTGGCAGTATCTGTAAATTCGATCTTCACTGAGTTACGGACGCGCAGAACTTCGGTTTTGGTAAAACCAGGTCCTCGCAATTCCACCTGGAATGTGCCGGCTGTATCAGGCGTAAATGTTGTTTCATATTGACCGTTTTGACCTCCATGCACTTGCGCAATGTGACTTCCATCGAGGAAGAGATCAGCTTGTGATACACGAGCCATTTGCCCATATGCCCGCACACGTTCATTGACAAATACTTCTTCTGGATCGAGGTTCAATGTAGCTAACCCGTCTTGCACCTGAATGGTGCTGGTGCGACTATCAAATACAAATCGATTTTCGACTTCAGCAACCACTGGTTCCTGCCCGCTGGCAGCGGAAGGAACGGTAACGGAAAATGTCAAATCGCGCTGCTGTCCTGCCCGCAATGAAAAGGCATTTGAAGTAAACGTTTGTCCGAATAGCTGCAACCGTACCTTCAGATTATCTTCACGAGCAGTACCAGTATTGCGAGCGGTGACTTGGAACTGGACAGGTTCATTATTCACGACAGGATCTTTATAGTGCAATTCACGAATGCGAATATCTCTGGACCCTATACCAGTTCTTTCTAAAATAAATTGTTCATCCACATCTTCATCCTCTACTTCAATAGTCCGTGTCATCGTTTGGAATCTGTCTTTCTGCACAGAAACGGCATAAGTGCCTCTTTCGAGATTATTGAAAGATACAAATCCGTCCTTATCAGTTAGTTGCCGTTCAGACTCAGCCCCTTCTATACGTACCTCAGCATTTTCTATTGAAATATCATCGTTATCTTTCACATTCACAAACAAATCCGGTTGTTCTTTCTTGTCCAGCTCAATCCGGGTTTCTGCCACAGAAGCGGCAGGTACTGAGGCAGTGACGGTAGCGTCTTTAAAGCCTTGCTTTGACACGGTCACATCATACTTGCCAGGCTGGATATTGCTAAATAACACTGTGCCCGTTCCATCCGTTGTCAGTGTCTGCGAGACAGGCTTGCTCTTATGGGCGATAGTAACAGCCGCACTCTGTAAGCGTTCGTCATCATCGTTTTCCACAATTACTCGTAATCCATTTTCACCTACCTGCATAAACTGATTCTTGCTGTCTTGTATGCCATTACAGGTGCGTGCTTTCACTTGGATATCACCGCTCTCTTGCACATTTTGCAAGGTAAATACAAATTCTTTCCGTTCTTGCACAGTGA
>JAHENU010000099.1 GCA_018609855.1 Candidatus Nanohaloarchaea archaeon
GGATCGGGATCTGTGGTGGGAACCGATACGGTTCAAGGAGCTAGATCTCAAGAAGGCCGGTCCTAAGCGGGCCGGTCCCTCATTGTCGAAGCCGTAAGACATTATGAACAAGAATAGCGTTACGTTGAGTAATCAGGATCACTTGACTACGCGTTTTATGAGGTGTACAATAAAGATAATCAAGCTATGTGATAGTTCTATATTTTAGAAGTAATAGATACTTATAACTCAGAGTATTGTCAATGCTATAGGTATTTATTTGTCACAGCTGCGCATCTGTAAGACACTATGAGATATGGCTTTCTTCCTCTTGAGGGAGTAGCTAATGCAAACTTTGCGAAATATTGACTGTAATACCATATACACCTGGAGAATTAGGCAAATACCAGCAACGACACTCATTCGAGTCTGAAGTAGTGAAATAATGGTTACAGGAGATCAGGATGCGTAGTAGATTAGTACTTGTGCCCAAGTAAAGGAGGCACCAATGTCACAAGATAACGAGTCTACTAGTTCGTATGTGAAAGCTATTGCTATTATCGTCAAGGAGTGGGATTCGGAGACGATAGAGGGAAAAGAAGAAACTGATAGAGAACTTCTCCAACATATAGAGAACGGCCTCGCCGAAGACCTTCCAGAGGACGAGCAAGCACATCTTCACCAGATGCGCGGCGCTGTGTACATGAAGTATGGACATATTGACGATGCAAGATATGAACTGAATCAAGCACTTAACATGTCGCCAGCCATGGTGAATGCACTCCTGCTACATACGACATGGGAAGGCATGGCTGAGACATATGAGAAAGAAGGAGATATTAAGCAAGCCACAGAATGTTTAGAAAAAGGTCTGGAAGAACTCCACAAGTATTATTATGACTCAGATGAGAGATCCGTAGTCGCACATGCACATGCTGAGGCGGCGCTGATGTATCTTAAATTTCAAGGGCAGTTAGGTACGGCCTTCGAGAATGCGGAGAAGCACGCGGAACGAGCATTAGAAATTGATAATGGAATTCCCCAGCCGCACATCGCCCGGGCATTAGTCTATCAAGAGAAAGAACCTCGAGAGCGAACGGATACTGAGCGGGCAATAGAGCACTTCAAAAGATACCTCGAACTGACAGGTGATCCCTCCGATGAGGAGGGGGCTGAACGCCGGGAGCTGGCTCGACAGCAAATTGCGGAACTCCAGCAGGAATTGCCCTCGAAGGCTGGAGAACTACTGGAGTCGTTGACAGGGATGGAGCCGTGGTGGTCTGGTTCAGGATGGAATGCACTAGTGACCCTAAAATTCTGGTTTTTGTTGGTCCTTGCTGGGACGCCGGTGGTTGCAACCATACAACTTCTGACCGGGGCTTTTGTGCCGCTTCTTGCATCTGCCATTTTTTGGGTCGCTACCTATGTGGTGTATATCTACTGGAAGGAATGGACCTCAGCGGTTACGAGTTTTCAGAAACGGCTACCGTATAGTGCTCTCGTGTTAGTTGCGTGGTTCTTTGCTGGAGCAGCCATTCCGCGGCTTATTCTTGGTGAAATTAGTTTCGATCAAATGCTGATCTCACTTTTGATTGGTGGAGCGGGCTTCTATGGAGCGAAACTGTATCACGAGAAGTTCCGATTGCAAGAACCTGTAAATGGCGTCACGCCCATTATCCATCAAATCAGTTCACGGCTCGGATACGGCTCTGCTGGCAGTTCAGTTTCAACAGCCGTAGCGGATCGACAAATTAAACAGCTTCTTGATAATGAGGAATATAGCCAGATTGATACTCTTATTCAGAACGACAGTGCAAAGCTAGAAAGCTTGACGACCTATCTGTGTGACGATGATGGATGGATTCGTGAAAACGCGGCAGAAGCGTTCGCACATATTGGGAAGGACGCTGCGGGCCCACCGTCGACTCTCGAACGGGCGATACCTCATCTTCTGCCTCTTCTTGACAATACTTCACCACAGATTCGGGCGGCCGGCGTCAGAGCTTTGGTCAACATCGCATGGAACTGGTACTCGTGGGGGCAGATGGAAGCCATCATAGAGCCAATGATCCAACGGTTGATTGAACGCCTGCAAGATTCAGAGCTAGCGATCCGTGAGCCTGCTGCAGAAGGGGTTCAAGTTGTCGCTGAGTACCTTGAAAATAGACAAGAAGGAATCGAGCAACTCGAATCTGCCATACCTTACCTGGTCGATTGTTTGCACGAAGAAAACCTCCGAGCCTACGCTATTTGGGCATTGCGGGCTATAGCACATGAAAAGCCGGAAGCCGTGAAGCCTTATATTACAGACGTCACATCAATGCTTCAAGTCGACAATGAGCACGTGATGTTGGGGGCTATCGTCACAGTACGCTATTTAGCCGAACATTATCCTGAACTGCTTTCATCCATACAGTCAACTTTGCTGCACCTCTTAGAGGATTCGGACTGGCGTATTCAGCAGAATGTGGCGATCACAGTCGGCTTCTTATCTGGGAACGAATCTACCGAACTTGATCAGATACTCCCGACGCTTGTGAATCTGATGGCCGATAATCGAGGTATCATTGGAAAGGATGCGGCATCCGCACTATCTAGAGTTGCGAAGAACAGGCCTGAAAAGCTTAAGGATTATCGAGATGACGTGAAATCTACACTGGAAGACACGGACCCTGAAGTTCTCAAAGAAGCTAGGGAGGTGATGGCTGTTTTGGGAATTGAAGCTTAAAAATGCCATAGCTAGACAACCAACACTCTCTTCGGTGATCTAGCGCCGTTTAGTACGAACAGCCCTTTAAACTGGGTCTGCCACAGGGGCGCAGGTCCAGTTGTAGTCGATTGAGGGCCATACTTCACGATACGGACATCATCATGAACAGATCGAGAAGCGGCTACTGAATCAGTTACTTACGGGGAATCGCATTGTGATAGTCAGTTGTTGCCGCATGCTCGAAAGCTATGCTACAGTTCTTTGTAAAACGAGAAACACACATTGTCGGTCTGAAGCAGAATGAGCATTACGCCAATATACATCAAGAACGGAGGTGATTGTTGTGTCACAACGTATCTGTGACGAATGCGGTGAGAAGAAGAATGTCAAAGGGGGCAAGACATGCGAAAATGGCCATTTTATCTGTAAAGGATGTGTCCACGGTACATTCAGCGTGAAAACTGAATGTCCTTTAGATGGGAAAAAACTACGGTGACGATTGCCCTTAA
>JAHENU010000100.1 GCA_018609855.1 Candidatus Nanohaloarchaea archaeon
TAAACCCTCGATAGATCTGCCAACTGGATCTCTCCAGTTCTGTTCATCCTGAAGACATATGTTTTGCTCAATCTTTTTCGAAAAGATTGCAGGGGACCGGATTCGAACCGGCGAACTCCTGTGAGACAGGGTCCTAAACCCTGCGCCGTTGACCACTTGGCTACCCCTGCATCTAAGTATTTTTTTAAACAACTAAACATATTAGAATGTGTGTATGCAGCGGCTGATAGTTGGGATTCTGATTGTAGCGGTGGTGGGAGCTGCTCTGTATGGTCTATTTATGCTTCTCCAACCAGCCGGTGTTTCCTGTGACACTCTACAGAAGGCTATACAAAGACTAGAAATACAACGGAAGAAAGAACAAACGACCATATCAACTGATGTGCAGGATGGAAAGTCAGTAGACATTGATAAAGATTATCTGAACAGCCTCTGTAATATCAAAAAAGAGCGGGAGAGAGAATTAGGGACGAATCTAACCAGTGAGAAATTAGTGGTTAGTAACTGCGATAGAAAACAGATACAATCTCATCTCAACGATCCCGATGCACTAACAACTCGTCAAATCAACACACTACTTGCTCTTGCCTTAGAGGAACGCGCCACAGTTATCACACAACATAATTGGTTAAAGCAAGAGCTGGATGCTTCATGCACATCTGCTCATAGAAAGGCAGCGATGGCGTTGTTGGCAAGTAAACTTGGAGCTGGAGGAGCGGCCCATGTTGCAATGAAATCTCTGAGTGACAAGTGTATGGAGCACAATGACTCACGCAGTTGTCTCCTTACCTTGGTACAAGAACAACGAAAACGAGCACATAAACTGGATACTCTCCAATTGACAGATAAGGACGTATCATCCTGTCGTGCCGCTATACAAAATGACAAGTTTGGTCAATATAGTCAATCGGTAAATCTTCCGCAGATGGTGGAAGGAGCACATGACATGCAACTGACACCAGACATATGTCCACAATTAATTGAATGGTATAACACAGACATTGAACAGATACGCAACCGTAGTTTGTCAAAACGCACAGAATATTTTGCCTATCTACTATACAGGAAACTACAATGTAATTTCCTTGACAAGCAGAACTGTGAAAAACAAGATACACAATGGATGCAAGAGTGGAGAGATGTTCTTAATCTGCCGCAAAAAACGCCGCAATAGCCGCCTTTGTCCAATATAAATCAGCCTTTGAAGCAATTTCAAACGGCGAGTGCATCCCTAACACACTCGCTCCAAAGTCCAAGACAGATGCGCCTCTATTGGCAAAAAACATCGCGACGGTGCCGCCGCCACCTTCATCAACTTTCCCTAATTCGCCAGTTTGCCATGGAATATCCTGATCGTCTAAAATGCCACGAATTTTCCCGACAAACGCGGCGCTGGCTTCACTGGATTTATATTTGCCACCAGCACCAGTATATTTCGTAATGACTGGCCCGCTTCCTAACCGCGGCGCGTTGTGGGTGTCCCACACATCAGCATAATGCGGATTCACGGCCGCCGTCACATCAGTTGATAAAATTGTACTAGCGGCAAGACACTCCAATGTTGTCTCAAATGATGAACTACCATGATACAGAGAAATCAATTGAGTCAGAAAATGTTCAAACAGCTGTGATTTTGCCCCAGTCTCACCTTCACTACCAATCTCCTCTCTGTCTACAAACGCCGCCACGGCTGTTGATGAAGCAGTCGTTTCTAATAATGCATGCAATGTTGTATAGCAGTGTATACGATCGTCGTGCCCATATGCTCCAATCATACTTCTATCTATCCCTACATCACGAGCTGCAAAGGCAGGGACAGCTTCCACTTCAGCAGAAACGAAATCTGATTCAGTCACACCATATTTTTCATCAAACTGCTGCAATACATGTGTTTTTATCCGATCAGCGCCATCCCCTGTCAATGGCTGATTCCCAACTACGATATTCAGAGATTCGCCAGCGATCGCTTCTTTCATCTTCTTATCCATCTGTTTCTGTGCCAGATGTGGTAACAAATCCGCGATGGTAAATACCGGATCATCGGCCTCCTCGCCGAGCGTAAACGCTATCTCCTCACCATTAGCTGTCACCACGGCACCATGTAGGGCAAGCGGGATAGCAGCCCACTGATATTTTTTAACACCACCATAATAATGTGTTTTCGCTAAAGCCAGCCCCTCTTCTTCATACAGAGGCTGCGGTTTCAAATCTAACCGAGGAGAGTCACAATGTGCTACAGTCATACCAATGCCATCTACCGGATCCGACTGTAATTGAGCAAGGAACAATAGCTTCTCCGTCGCATAATACACAAACGCACCCGGTGTCCAGCTCGACATTTCATCTATAGGGACAGCTCCGCTTTCTTCACACGCATCTTTAATATATGCTATACAATCACGTTCTGTTTTTACAGAGCTCAAAAAGTCCTTGTAATCATCAGATAAAGCACTCAATTGTTTTTCATTAATATTTGCGTCCCAAGCGCTGCGCTGTTGAGCCGCAACGCGCTCTTTTACCTTCTTTATCTGTTTACTATCCTCGCTCATACCCTATCTCCTTTTTACAGGTTAATAAATATTTGGCATGCAAGCGATCTTTATGAACCACGTTTCTTCGTGCAAATAATACACGCCAGCAGGATCTAATATTACATGAGTATTAGCAAGAAGCGTAGAGCTTCTACTAAATACGCAAAAATACACTTTAACACGCAGCCATTAATGTGATATTATGCAGGGGAAGGGATTCGAACCCTTGAAGCCTTTCCGCCTCATGGCCTGCTCCTGTTGGACAGGCCGGTCTACGGCACTGGCACCTGAAGCCAGCGGAATTGACCGCTATCCGACCCCTGCATCGGAGCAAGATGGCAGGTGCATTTTTTATATAAACATCTGTAAAGTGCAATAAAATCCTTTTTTGATAAGGCTAGGATTGTTTACTGCCGGGGCACGCTATTAACTAAAATAACAGCATTCAAAGTGAAATGCCGTTACTAAGTATACTTCCACATAGTCTTCCATTCAATAAACTTCTTCATCAGCGCAGGAATGAAACCAGTCATCACAAACCCCTTGTATTCAAAAATACCATCCCACTTTCCTAAACTAATCACGAGCGGTATTGGCCCTGCTGAATATGAGCGCAGCTCACTGCCTTGTGCAACACTTCGAATATTATCTACAATAACTTGCGCATGCGTTTCCGCACATTGTGCTGTTTTCTCTTCAGGTATATCTGTCACATCACCGCCAGCAAATATATGGGAGTAACCTCCTACCTGCATATATGCGTTGACACGCACAAATCCTTTCTCATTAAGCACAGATTCCATATGTTCTTGGAGAAATAAGGAGTTCGGTGATATGCCGGTACAAAGAAAAGCTATATCAGCATACAACTGCTGACCATGTTGTGTTTGAAACACACCATCTCCACCACTCTTCTCCACACGATCTTCTAAAATAATAGAAATATCTCCCTTCTTTTCTAAATGCCGTTTACCATGCCATTGCGTCTCCGGATGTCGACGAGGCATTAATACATCCTGCGAATGTACAAGCTTCACCCGTTTATCCGGATATTCTTCTACTATTTCAGCAGCTAGTTCAACTCCCACAATTCCTCCACCGATTAGTAGAACGGTTTCAGATTCTTCTAATGCAGTGTGACAATTGCGCAAAGATGATAGCCGGGCGGAAATAACGCTATTTTCTTCCTTTATGGGCAGATGATAATCGCTCCCACTGCCAATAACTAGATAATCATACGCAATCTTTCGCTCCTCCGTTATAACTTTGGTTTCATCTACAGCAACAACGCGATCGTTGACAATCTGAGCTTCCTCCAGATAATGACTGTGCAGTTTCTGAATATACTTGGCATGTCGTGGCACCACAATAGTACGTAGAATGCCCGGTGTATATTCAAAATAATCTTTTGTATCAATAAGAACCACATCGTACTCTTGTTCTAATTTACTCGCTACTTGTGCACCTACAAAACCGCCACCGATGATGACTACCGTTGCCATATTACCCCTGTGTACCAGAATTGTTGCTGTGCTCCATTACTCTATAGTGCGCAAGCCGGTCCAGATAAATATTCAGAAAGCTAATGCAATGCGCTCCCATATAGAGCTGTGGCCCAATTGATACTTTACGTGCCTTGTGTTTTTTCAATACTTTCTTATCTTCCTGATAAATGCCTTTATGGTCGCCAATGACAAACACAGGGTTCTGTGGCATCGCCACATTTAATAAATCCTTGCCGCCTCCATCAAGCCAATAAATATATGGTGCATTGTGGAGCGAGCCAGCCAAACCATTCGCCGTAATTGTTAAACCGGCAAAAGCAGCAGTCCCATATGTTTCCACATGCTCCAACGCTTTTTTGATGAACCCTCCTGTAGATCTCTCATCAGGACGCACGTACCGTAATTTATTCGTGTCAAAGGTCAGCGAAAGAGGCGGGTCAGGTCGTCCTTTCAAGATCACTGTCACTTTCACATGCTCACGTAAAGCATGCGATAGCCAAATACCAGAATTTATGGCACGACAAGCCTCATCAATTCGACCAGAACCAGGCAAATCGTTCAATTGAATTTCAGAGGATGTCCATGCTGTATTGGCCAAAAAGACAAAATGCCTTTGGAATGGTTTCGGATCTGCTGGCGTATCAGTCATATCTGTGCCACCAACACAAGTTTATTAAAATTGATAATATAAGGGTCATTGCCCCAATAATCACTGCCATAGTCTGAAAAAACTGATCAGGAAACGCCTGCTTTAATGTCGAAGAGACAGGAAATGTATAATTACCTTGTGGAAAAACAAGTTGATGAAAGAGCTCAAACAGCGTTTGAAATTGAAACAAGCCAGTAATTGTTATTAGCATAACAAAAGTGCCAGCTAAAATACTTCCTTTCCTTACGCAGTTTTGCCATTCATGTCCAGTACAGCAGAACCCAATCACTATGAGAGATACGAATAACCACACTACATCCACGCTATGCAATACGCCGCGCACAGCGTACATATGATCTAAAGCTCTTGTAGATAGTTCTGTATACAGAGAAGAAGACAAAGAAACATGATATTTGGCCCAAAGCAACAATTGCCATCCGTGTTCTGTATACAGAAAGGGCAGATGCACCACACATTCATACACCCACAATAGAATGGCCGTGCCTACAGATCCGGTTCCAATCCATCTCAGTATTCGCTGCACAATCTGGTTATCAGCCATACTATCACGTTAGTTGCCGGGCACGCGGCAGCATATTCATCACCTGCGGTCCTTTCTTATGACTTACCCCAATAATGCCGTAGTCCCCATACAGAATAACATAGCCATCCGCTGCTGCCTGTGCATCCACCTCAATAGAGTTTCCTTGTAAAAGAGAAAGCATTTCCCTGTGCGATACATACACACAATTACGCGTAGCATGACAACCAAATACACGGGCGCCAGCTGTAGTTAACTTCATCTCACGTCCACTGCGCCATCGCAGCAGTGGCAACCCCGCCGTTTCAACGGTTAATGATATCTCCTCAATTGCCAGCGCTGCTAATTGCCTAGCGGCCCACACCTTCCGCCCGCTGCTCAGCAATACAAAATCTTTAAACACATGAGGTGAGAGACCAAATCGCTCTGATAGATAAGTCACCACTATCTCTCGCTCTGCATTACTCAGATATTGCATACGAATCACCTGTTTTTTGCAGGCATGCTACATAAAAACCCTGTGTATTATTATCTTGTGGGTAGATACGCACAGTACGTTCCATGGCATTGACAAAAGCACAATTATTCCATTCTGTAATTCCAGGACGGCTCTGTAAACCAGATAAGTGAGAAGGTATTAATGCAACGGTATTATTCCGTGCTACTGCATCCACAACGGCTTCATTTTCCTCTGGTTCTAATGAACACGTCGCATAGACAATAAAACCGCCTGGTTTAGTTGCTGTTATAGCAGAACTTAACAAACTTTCCTGTATCTTACGGTGGGACTGTGCTTGATTAGGTTGCCAGTTTTCTAACACACCTGGATTCTTTCGTACCGTACCGGTTGCCGAACAAGGTGCATCAACTAAAACGGCATCAAACGCATCACGCATCTGTGCAAAAGCACGACCGTCATGCTGCGACACTAATACGTTGGTAGCGCCAATTTTATCCATATTCGCCCGCAATGCCGGTAATCGCCCCAAAGCCACATCATTGGCCACAATACCTCCTGTGTCTTGCATCATAGTAGCAAGGTGCCCAGTCTTCGATCCAGGCGCAGCTGCCATATCCAACACACACATCTGAGTCTTGGGAGCCAATATTTCGGCAGGAATTAATGAGACGGCATCCTGAATATAAAAATAGTCCAAAGCATGCCACACCGATCTTCCAATATCCTCCCGGGTTCTATTCATTACCCAGTATCCTAATGGACACCATGGGACAGAGTGCAGTTCCCATCCAGCAGCAGCTAGCTGTTCCAAAATATGATCTTTACCATATCTTAAGGTATTTAACCGAATACTTTTTTGCACTGGTGTTTGGCAGTAATGCAATAGTGTGTCAGCCTCATTTCCTAATAAAGCTCTTGCGCGCCGTTTCCATGCATCTGCAATCTGTATGTCCGCCATTGCCTTCACAAAAAAGAAAATATGCCCCGGACGGGATTTGAACCCGTGTCTCCGGCTTGCCTTTGCTCAGGATCAGCCCTTTCGCATCGAAAGGCCGGGATGAATTGCCCATCCGTCTTCAGTCATTTCCTGAGACTGCGACGCTTAGCCAGGCTACACTACCGGGGCACAGCTATCGTGATAGACAGGCACAGTATCAATTATGCTCCGTCTGTTGCCGATGGCCAGTATTGCCGAGATGTTTTTTAAAATCTTTCTGGTAGCACCCGAACAGGGACAAACACAGCACTTTTTTTATATGGGCCCGTGGTGTAGTGGACCAGCATTGCAGCCCGGGGCGCTGTAGACCCGCGTTCAAATCGCGGCGGGCCCAATTGCCTGCAATCAGGCAGCACTTGAGCGTCCAAAGGACGCTCTTACAACAATACTGTCAGTCCGTTGTATCTAAAGCTGCAAGTCCTGGCAATTCCTCGCCGGCCAGAAACGCGATAAACGCTCCACCTGCGAGACTTACATGGGAAAAATCATCTTGGCTGAAATCCATTTCATGCAATGCAGTGTATCGTGTATTACCGCCACCGAGCATGGAAAACACATCAGCCTGTCGAATGCAATCAAGCACGTGCTCTGTGCCTTTAGCAAACCCTTCCGCTTCATACCTTCCTAACGGCCCTTTTACAATAACCGCATCGGCCTGGCTCACATAGTGGCAATACAGCTGGCCGGTCTTGTCCCCAATATCCCAAATTGGATGCTCGGTTGGCAACGCATCAACAGTCAGTTCTTGCCTATCATACTGTTTCACTGCCAGATCAACAGGCACAATAATTTTGCCTGTATCTTTATTCAATATCGTTTCAGCTCTGGCAATTGCATTGTCTGCAGACTCTTCAATTGTCGCACGATTCCTTTCACCTAATTCATGCCCTTTTGCAGCCAAAAACGCATTCGCAATTATCCCTCCGGTCACCACATACTCAATAGCAGTTGGATTCGTATCCAACACATATGCTATCACTGCTTCAACATCATCGATTTTATTCCCACCCACCACTAACACATTCTTCCTATCAGCACGCATGGCTTTTTGCGTTGAGTTAATCTCATCTAACATAATACGACCAGCATACGATGGCAACACAGCAGTAAACCCAACAACTGATGCATGCGATCTGTGGGACACAGAAAACGCATCATTTACAAACATATCAGCTAACGGTGCCAACTCTTTTACAATGTTGCTACTTGCATGTTCCTCTGGAGTAACTAGTTCGGTTTCATCATCCAACAATCGCACATTATCTAATAATAGAGCTTTGCCTGGCTGTAACCCTAAAATCTTTCTCTTTGCTTCGTCACCCGCAACATCTGATACGAAATCGATATCGCGGCCAACAACCTCCGATAAAATCTGTGCATGTTGCTCAAGTCGCGTAAAATCATCTCGTCCCTGTCGTCCTTGGTGTGCCAACAGTACCACTTTCGCATTCCGCTGCAATAATTCACGAATGGTGCGGCCATGTCCATCAAATCGGTCAGTCCGCTGTATTCTATTCTTTTCGGGATCATATGGAGCGTTCACATCGATTCTGAGAATCACCGTCTTCTTGTCCAGGACTACTTCGTCTAAACTCTGCATTATAGCACGCCTAAACTTGCATTGGTTTTCTGCACAGAAGCGGCCTTCTTCTCAGTGCCTGTCACCGCACGAATAGCATCAACATTCTCGGGGACCACAATAGCTTCAGAATGCACGGCATGAATCCAAAAAGCCGTGCCATCCTTTACCTCAATAGCATCACCCCACACTACTGCTTCATACATATCACCACTAGGCCGTTGTATATCCCGGAAGTATTCAGCAACGGCAGCTGTCGAATCAAATCCTTGTGCCGCATACAACACGGTGACGCGATTAGCTTCTTTGAACGCATCGAGCACGTCTTCAGCCGTCACCTCCTGCGTTAGCTCAGCCACCACATAATGCGAATGATTCCGTGTCGCTGGCACTTTTGTCGCGAGTGTCGTGATATCTACATCTGGCATAACAGCTTGCACATCCGGCCCATGATGTGACGGAATATCAGTAACCGGCACCATAGCATCAACTGGCCCTTTACTCGCATCAGCAGGATCCACAGTCCGTCTGACAAGCGTTACAAACATCTTTTCTATACCAATATTGTACAAAGCGTTCGTCGTTCTGGCTAAAGACGTGGTGTTACAACTCACCACTCGCGCCGCTTCAGCATTGACAGCCTGTTCGTAATTGACATTTGCATTAAAACTTACCGGAGCGACTGAGGCGTCAGCACCTCCTTGAAAAATAGATTTCACTCCGTATTTCTTATAGAGCGACATATACTGCTGTTCAATGCCTGCCGGTGTCGCATCAACCACGACGTCAATCTCTCCACTTGCCAGCGCATCTTCTAAGGTCCCTCCTACTGAAAACGTATCGCCAGCAGCTGTCTGCATTTCCGTTAACGTATCTGCTGTACTACAATAGAGCGTAGTGCCAGCGAGCGGACCATATAGGCCACACATCCCACGGATATGTGCATTAAGAGATCGATTGGCAAGCCCGTACAACTGCATGTCCTCTTGCTGGGCGACCGCCCAAGCCACCCGCTTCCCAATTGTCCCTGCGCCATGAACCAGAACATTGACAGACATACCCCATTATACTTCCTGTTCCCATAAAAATGTTTTTATGTCTCCGCACCTCAAAAAGACTATGCTCCTCACCTCCCCCTATATTATCCTGAACCTTAAGACTTACGAAACAGCCACCGGCACGAATGCCGTACACCTCTCTCACATTGCGGCAACAGTGAATGCTCGCTTTCACGGAACAATCGCAGTCTGTCCACCAACACCAAATCTTGCAGACATTGCTAACAATACAGATATACCGCTTATAGCCCAACATATAGATCCCTATGCGCCTGGCAAACACACTGGCAGTGTAACAGCACAATCGATTGCACAGTATGCGATAGGAACGTTGATCAATCATTCTGAAAAACGACTGTCTTTTGAAGATATCCAGAAGAATATCGATCTCTGTCACAAGAACAACCTTCTCTCAGTGTGCATCGCCAAAGATTCGGAAGAAATTAAACACCTACTGCCATTCAAACCAGACTACGTAGCTTTTGAAATCCCTGAGCTTGTGGGAACAGGCACATCCATCTCTCAGGCAGAGCCTGAGGCCATAACGAAAGATCTACAATTGGTGAGGGAACACAATCCAGACCTCCCGTTCCTCTGCGGTGCAGGCGTTTCTACAAAAGACGATGTGAAAGCTGCCTTGGATTTGGGAGCCGATGGCGTGGTATTGGCATCCGCATTCGCCAAGGCCGACAATCCTCAAGCATTTTTAGAAGAGCTCATTTCCTTTTAACATCTCTCTTTCTCTGCTTCCCTCTCTCCTGTTCCAACTCCGCCACCTTCATCTTTGTCTCCAATGCCACGTCAGGCGTGACAGAAATAGAATCAATGCCCTGTTCCACCAGAAATGCTGCATAGTCAGGATGTGTTGAAGGGGCATCGCCACAAATGCCGACCTTCCGCCAACTTTTACGCTGCTTTCCATCTTTCCGTGTTGCATGTGCCTGCTCTATGAGCTGCTTCACCATCTTTTGCGCAGCATCGTCCCGCTCATCAAATTCCCAGGCCAATTTTTCACTGTCACGATCAATACCTAATGTTAATGCAGTCAGGTCGTTTGTGCCAATTGAAAAGCCATTGAAGAGCTTGGCGAACTTATCAGCCAACAACACATTTGACGGAATTTCCGCCATAACATAGACTTCTAAACCATTCTTCCCTTGCTCTAGACCAAATTCTGCCATCAGATCCAGAACTTGCTCAGCCTCTTCTAATGTCCGACAGAACGGAACCATCACAATAACATTTGTCAGCCCCATCTCCTCACGCACTTGTCGCAATGCCTGACACTCGAGTCGAAATGCCTCTCGAAACTCAGAGTCAATATACCGGGCAGCTCCACGCCAACCAGTGAGCGGATTATGCTCTTCTGGCTCATAGGCAGCTCCGCCTTCTAATTCAGCATATTCATTACTTTTAAAATCTGATAACCGCACAATCACTGGTCGTGGATAAAATGCAGATCCAATTTTCCCTATGCCATGTGCCAGCTGCTCAACAAACACAGGACCTCTGCCTTCTTCTAACATGTGCAAAGGATGCTCACCAATATGCGAATTAATAATAAACTCTTCTCGCGCCAAACCAACACCGTCTACGGGATACTGCCCAATATCAAACGCGTCTTCTGGCAACCCCACATTAAGCATAATCTCTGTCTCTGTTTTAGGAATATCGTCTATGGCTGTCTCTCTCACCTCATAGGACAACTCTCCTTCCCACACTTTACCTGTTTCCGAGGTACAGTCTACTGTCACTGTCTCTCCAGTCTGTAATGAATTTGTTGCCGATCCAGTGCCGATGACAGCAGGGATTCCTAATTCACGGGATACGATGGCAGCATGTGATGTGCTGCCGCCTTTGTTCGTAATAATAGCAGCCGCTTGCTTCATAATTGGCTCCCAATCAGGATCAGTCATATCTGTCACTAATACCTGACCTTCAGAGAACGCATCAATGTCGTCAGGCGATGTCAATACATTTACCGTGCCTTGTCCAATTTTCCGGCCAATGGCATGCCCAGTCAGCACTATTTCACTTTCCTCTTCTAATATAAACTGCCGCACCACTGATCGATCTTTTTGTGAATGCACCGTCTCTGGCCGTGCCTGCACAATATACAATTTGCCAGTGTCAGCATCTTTTGCCCACTCTATATCCATAAATCGTCCATAATACTCTTCAATAGCTATACAATAGCTACCAAGTTCCTCTACTTCAGCATTTTTCAAAACAAACTGCGCACGCTCTTGTTCTGTCGTTTGTTTCTCTCGTTCTTGATCAACTAATTTTAACTCTTTCTCGCCTTTTTCCCGACTCACCACCGCTCCGGTTGGCTTAAAAAAGAAGAATTTGTCCGTATTTACTAACCCACTGACTACAGAGGTGCCAAGCCCCCAATTGCCATTGATCGTCACTACCTCCTCAAAACCGGAATCTGGATCCAGTGTGAAAGCTACTCCCGCACACTCAGCGTCTACCATCATTTGTACAGCTACTGCGAGCCCCACTTCCAAATGGGCAAAGCCACGCTCTTCTCGATAATGAATGGCACGATCTGTGAATAACGATGCAAAACATGCCTTAATCTTCTCCATCAATTCTGCTTCAGACTGTACGTTCAAATACGTCTCTTGCTGTCCGGCAAATGAAGCTGTCTCTATATCTTCAGCTGTTGCAGAACTTCTGACTGCTACAGCAACCGAATCTTTCTGTGCGTGCAACTGATGAAACTGTTCGGATATAGCCTCTTGAATCTCCTCTGGTACCGCCCCTTCCATAATCGCTGTCCGTATAGCCTTACCGGCTTCTTGGAGACTGGCAACATCATCTATATCCATACGTGAAACGTGAGAGTGAATAACATCTTCTAACGCATTATGATGAAGAAAACGGAAATATGCATCGGTGGTGACAGCAAAACCGGGCGGCACTGGCACATCCACCTCTTGCAACATTTCACCCAACGAGGCAATCTTTCCACCGACCAACGCAATATCATCGGTGCCAACTGCATCAAATTGCACTACTAGTTGCTCAGCCATTTCCCATCACATATCTATTACGCTTTGTTTCTATTTAAAAATGCTACCTCCGCCGCAAACAGAGAGGCCGAAATCACGTCACCAAGGCCAACGACCGCACGTGGCTCTGCTACATACCGATTTGGCGTCACTATTAACGTCGCATCGCCATCCTGAAAAATACCGGAGGCTCGTTCCTCTTGAGAAGCCTCTAAAATATCCGCAATCTGCTCCACAACTGCCCGCCCTTCCTCAGCAAAGGATGTATTCAGTCCAACGAACAAATCATTTCGCTGGGTTATTTCCTGCTGTGCATAGGCTGCTGCAATAACACCAGCACCCTCCATGGCCTGCCGTATCTGTCTCGGTGCTATGCCAGCGGTATTCTGACAGACAGTCAAAAAATAATGTCGTCCATGCAGATGTATACGATCTGTATGTATATGCTGCCGTAACCGCTGCACCCCCGCGAGAATGTGTTCTATAGCATGCGATTCTTCATGAATCCGATCTGCTATTGCATCTTCTCCTACGGCCTGTAATAGCAGTATTAATTCTTGCTCATCTAATCCAACACTCGTACCATGCGATGCCAACTTCAACAATTGCTGCATTATTTCCATGTCATACCGGTAGGCCAATTCAACATGCACTTCTATCCCATGCGCTCGTAGTTGTTGCACTAAAGTCTCTCCTATAGCGAATACGTCAGCCGCTGTCGTGCCGTCGGCATACGTATGTTCCACTGAATGAAATCCGGACACAATAGCGGCTGAAAAAGGAAAATCAGTGTATGGCATAGCGTCTAATCGAAAATCTTCCATATGAGCAGAAACTACAAATCGCGTAGCGCGTTGGGCAGTCACCCCATCAAATTCAGTACCTTCATCAAATTCAAAAATCCAATTCTCTTTCACTTGCTGCTCTGTTTCAGCCGCATTCCAATTTACCACAGCATTGCCCTGCACAAAACAGATACCCCTATCAAACAGCTCTTTTTGTTGAGAAGAGAGAAACGGTATATTTACGATAGGCTTACTCCCAAGTAATGCAAGATGATTAGCCATAATGCCAATCTGTCCACCCATTCGCCGCATATCAGGAGAAAGCGTGTTTTGTATCCACTCCATCATACCCGGGGTTGCACCAACCTCTGCTCCTTCACCATAGTGCATACTATAGGCAATACAAGAACACAACTCATCAGAAGTAGTAATACGTGAACATAATTCCGGGGTAATAGTTTGATTAGTTGCCTGTTGTAAGATTGTCGAGTCCACTTCCGTAATGGCATCAATGTTTGCATTATAGGTCATAAAACAGCGGCCAGCCTGTGTATACAGGGAGAGAAAATCCTGGAATGTGTTATGATCCATCTTCCTCACCAAGCTGCTGTAACAATTGTGGCCCAGTAATTGTTCCTAATATACCTTCTTGACAAGCCGATTCAGTAAACCGCTGCACCGTATCTTCACCTTTAGAAATAGCAACAGGCACCGGCTTAGCCATATGCGTTCCTGTTTCTGTAGACGTACAATGATCTGCAGTGAGAATGAAATAGCATTCTATGTCCTGCAATGCTGCCAGACAATGTTCATCAATAGCTTCCAATGCCGTTACTTTTTCAGACGGATTCCTGTGATGAGAGGCATGATCAGGCGACTTTATCTGCACATATACATGATACCCTTTCTGAGCCCAGTTACGAATAGCTGCAGCAACGTCATCTAAGGCATCGGGTTTATCTGCAATCTCCATACCAACCAATCGTCCAATGCCAATATCAGCTGGCGTATCAGCCAACATAACCCATTCTCCCTCTAATAGCGGCAAATTTGGCCGCTGTGAGCCAGCACCTCGTAACAAAATATAATTGCTTTCAGTTTCCTCGCTATCCTCTAATATATGCTGTATTGTATTAACAAGTGTGTTCACATATTCTGCTGTTCTTTGTGCCGTAGTAGATGTATCAAGTGGCTGACAATAGCGCGGTTGTGCTCCATATCGTTCTTCAGTCGCTGATGTTACATGCCCAACAATACGGCGATACCCAGGATGTGTCCCCGAAACAGCATCGCTTCTTTCTTTTTCTGTAGGATGTAAAATAAGCAAAAACCGATGTCCCAATGTGGGATGGAATGAAACAGGCTCATCTGCTAATTGCGTATTTAACATATTACATAATTGCGCATTTGTCTTGTAGGATAAAGGAACGCTTGTTTCTGCAATTTCTCCATCTGCGACACGAGCGAAATTACCCCGAAATACGACAGCTCCGTCTTCAAA
>JAHENU010000101.1 GCA_018609855.1 Candidatus Nanohaloarchaea archaeon
CAGAGTATTCATCACCCTCTGGCGTTGTGACGGTTGCACGATAGCGGGCATACTCAAAGTCCGTCTCATAGGCTTCAATCTCACACTCTGCATCAACCACGTAATCCAGCGCGTTTGCGATTACCTGCGTGCCACGCTTGTTTAGGTCAACACCCTCATCATCGCCGTGGTCAACAATTGTCGTCATCCACTCTGGAACAGTCACCAATGGGTCGGGCATATCTTCACCGGACAGCGCCTCTCGCACGAGTTGGTCTGGTTCTGGTTCTTCTTGCACTACGTCTGCTTCAATCGGTTCATCAACCTCTGTCGTTTCGATAACCTCTGCATCTACGTCTTGTGATTTATCATGGCCGTTTTCTTTTTCGCCACCATTACTGCCCATTTCTTGAATCTCCACATCAGCGCCCAACTCACGGAGTTTTGCAGCTTCCTTTTCTGCTTGCTCTTCGTCTTCAAACGTCCGTTCGTTGTGGTTTTCTTTGTCGCGTAGTAGGAATTGGCTCATTGTCGCACCTCAACAGACGTATCAATCTGTATCCAGGCTGTTTTCGGACTCTCTTCGTCGTAGATGATTAGATCGTTGTCTTGTTGCATCGCTCTGTGCTCGTAGTCGTGCTGGTTTTGCTCAATCATTGATTTCCCCTGGATGTCGCAGTTCTTTGTGCTGTTCAAGACCGCTTTCAGTAACTCTCACCGTATTGCAGTACGGACACCACTCAGACGACACATCTGTTTCACTCATCGTCGTCTCCCTTGTCAAGCATTCGCAGTTGTTGTGCTATTCGTTTCGCGTGCGTGTCTCCATCTGTGTCTTGCTCTGCCATACAAGCACAACTTTTGTTGCGAGGTACTTAATTCTATGCATTTGCATAGTTTTTAGTACAAGGGAACACAACGTTGTGTCGATGGCGATGATACAGATTGACGATGGTACACGGAATAGACTCCGAAAATACAAAGCAGAACACGGTGATACGTACACTCAGGCGATAGACCGTCTTTTGGATAATCAGGGGTGGGGAGATGAGTGAAGCAAAGCAAAACCTCACCTGTGACTCCTGTGGTGAGAGTATTACGATGGAGCGCAATCGGTACAATAGTTTGTACGCCGCGTGTGCGTGCAACAGGCAGAGCATCAAAGTCTCTAACAAAACCCCAGATGAGTGGTCATAATGAGTCAAACAACACAGAGAGTCTACTTATCAACCAAGCAAAAGTCCGATAAACGCTACCATGCAGACCGGCATTGTCAGAACATCCCAAATACAATCCGAGAATACCATAGAGATGAGATAGACGGCCATTATCACCCCTGTAGCATGTGTGTAGAGGATGCCGAACCAGACGAGTACGCATCCAAGAAGAACCCATACGAGTGTTCTGAGTGTGGCCGGAAAGAACTGCTTGTATCCAAGGGAGTGCGGACGTTGTACCCATGCAAACGCTGTGATGACGTAACAAATCACGAGAGACAATGAGCAAAACAGAGCAAATAGTCTACATCAGCAGCATCAACCAATCTAAAAAGCACTACCATACGACAGACGATCAAAATGAGTGTTACAACGTCCCTGATAACATCCGCGAAGTGCCACTGAGTTTGATCGAAGGCCATTATCACCCCTGTAGCATCTGCGCTGAGGAAGAGCAAAACAGAGTTGAAAACCAAAATTGCACAGAGTTTGAATGTCAAAATTGCGGGACAGTAGACGTGTTGCATACAACCGGAGTGCGGACGTTATCGGCTTGTCAAAAGTGCGAAGACATGACCACATGGGAGCGTATCGATGACTGAGGATGTGTACATCTCACGGCAGACAAGCGAGCATATATACCACACAAGCGAAGATTGCCGACGGCTTGAATACACCACTCAGAGACAGCGTGACAATCTGTCCGATGAGTGGGACGAATGCGCTTTCTGTAGCGGAGAGTATGATCGCTCTGGTGGCCCGTCTGAAATCTACCTGGAGTTAGCATATGAATAAAGAGTACATATCTGAGTATCGCCGGTTGAAGGATGCTGGCTGGCAAGTCTCAAAAGAACCAGCAGTGCGTTTCAATGCCGGTGGAGAAAGCGAGACAGTGGGCCATATCGTTGCCAAGACGGTTGCTGCAAAGGTCTTACTCCAGAACGGCTGGATGGTAGACACAGAGGTAGAACACCCAGAACATGGCGAAATCGACGTACTCTGCTACGCCGAAGATAAGATAAACTATGCTGTTGAGTTGCAAACAGAGTGCTCAGATGCAATCAAACAGGACAAGTTAGACCGCTATGTGCATTCAAACGATGTAATCGAAGATATGCAGATGATTGATGTTGGCAGCTTGCCCGCGCACTGTCTGGATATGCGGGATAGAATCATTACAGAACTTGGCTTGTACTGAGTTGTACCGTACTTTTATTGTGGTTTAGCCCGTTGTCTATATTGCCGTAAGACCACAGAGAGCGTCTGTGTCCACTACGCACGATAGATACTGAGATGGTATGCACTGGTGTCCCTTGGGCAACTCACCATGCGAAGAGGGTAACGCCATTGATGGAATTGACTGTGTATGGCACAAGACGACAGAACGACGCGCATGGCACTTGGGTTCGGCGGCACCGAACACACATCCAATCCATGTAACCGGCTCTGTGGCTGGAATACAAGGGTGTGTGGCGGTCACTGACCGTTACATCTCTGTACCTTTTCCACCCCTGTGCAAAAGTTGTGCTATAGAGTAACCGATAGGGAAACTACTAAGTCACTGCCTGCATAACGATGTAACTACGCGAGAAGACGCCTCCAAGAAGGGTACCGTGGAACTGTATTCTTCTTGGTGACGAGGGGACTTAATAGTTCCCTTAGAGGTGCGTCTGTCTCGCTCACCCCACGAACTATGAGCAAGACAGAACAGACGGACGACGGACGCAACGCACGCAAACCATTCACGACGGTAATCAAGGTCGAACCCTCCGGCGATGGCGCAGTAGCCTACGAACCAGAAGCGGATTCTAACCTGAAAGGGCGTGGCAAGACGCCTCTTGAGGCTGTCGAACACTACGCACAGGCCCTACAGGGTGATTCTGATGAGTGAACGCACAATTGGTCGCGACGAACCAGACGTACAGAAAGTCACGACAGTAGGAGACATGCTGGATATGAGTTACATAGTCTGCAAGCCTAACCGTTGGACTTTCCAGAACGACAAAATCCGTACTTGGATGGAACC
>JAHENU010000102.1 GCA_018609855.1 Candidatus Nanohaloarchaea archaeon
ATGAACCAGCTCGTTAAGCGGTTGAAGAAAGCGCAGCAACAGAAGATGCAGCAAACGCAGGATTCCAGTAAAGGTAACGGGGATGCTCAGCCAACGTTTAACATCTATGTGGATGAACAAGCGATAGAGGCAGCATCGCAGCAACCATCTTCAGATCTCTCCTCACGTGGCAAACATGGTCAGCGTGATGAGAAAAATGAAACAGGCACTACAGATGACCCTCGCAATAATTTGTCAGAAGAGGATATTGCTGCTATCGTTGATCGTACAGTGGAGCAGAAATATGCCAAGAGTGATGATGCGCCGTCCTATAGCGATATTGAATCTATAGCACAACGGGTGGTGGAACGCAATGCAATGGACACTACACCTGCTATCACTCCAGATGATGTGGAGCGCATTGTGGAACATGTATTTGATAAGAAAGCAGATAGAATAGCACAACAGCCAAAACAGCAAACACATTCGAGTTCTGCTCATACAAACAGACCTGTTTCGACTGGCCGGTCAGAGAATTCGTCAATTACTCAATCATTCTCTTCATCATCTGATAGGACAACGAGCCGTTCAACAGACACTAAGAATACATTCACTCCCCGTCCGGCTGATTTACCGACCACTCCCGCATCAGAAAAAGCACCAGCGACTTCTTTTGACAATACTTCTTCCGCAGAACCCACATTTACTGAAACACCGGAGATGGACCAACCAGAACCATCGCCATCTTTACCAGGAGAAGGGATGCGAATTCCACAAGAACAGCAAATGGATCATGGTCAGCTGGAGGAAGAGGAAGATGACAGTTCTCTGCAAAATATAGACATTCAGTATCCGCTTATTCCGCAAGACGCTGACTCTCAGGAGGAAGCCTATGCATGGGCCCATATCACATATGATAAGAATGAAGATGCTTTGGTTTACCGAGTTAATGAGCCACCGCTGCCTGAGCCATTGGAGGAGAAGCTTCAGTCAGTAGAAGAGATCTTGAAGGAGAGTCTTGACGTCAGTTTGGACGACCTTAAGAAAGATGAGGCGAAACGATTTCTGACTGAAAAAGTGGCTGAGGTGATAGACACCCACCATTTTGATATCACACAAAAGGAACGTGATATTATAGAATACTATGCTTACCGGAATTTTATTGGCCTCGGAAAAATTGAGCCATTTATGAATGATAAGAACATTGAGGATATCTCCTGCGATGGTTACAATATCTCCATGTATGTTTACCACAGACACCCGAAGATTGGTTCTTTAAAGACTAATGTTGTGTTTGAGGACGAATCTGAGCTTGACGCATTTGTCATTAAACTTTCACAGCGCTGCGGAAGAACAGTCTCAGTTGCAGAGCCATTATTGGATGGTTCATTGCCTGATGGTTCTCGTGTACAGGCAACATTAGGGACAGACATTGCCCGCCGAGGCAGCAATTTTACTATTCGTCGCTTTACTGATGAGCCGCTCACCCCCATCCATCTGACAAATTTTGGCACCATCAATCCGACGATGCTGGCTTATCTATGGTTGGCAATAGAGCATGGTAAGTCTGTCCTTATTTCTGGGCCAACAGCATCAGGAAAAACCTCTATGTTGAATGCTTTGTCTTTGTTTATTCAGCCAGAAATGAAAATCATTTCTATTGAAGATACGCCGGAACTACGGTTGCCCCACCCTAACTGGGTGCCAGAAGTGTCACGCTCCGGGTTTGGATTCGGTGCCACGCAATCAGGTGAGGTGACGTTAGATGATTTGTTGAAAGAAAGTCTGCGCCAACGGCCAGATTACATTATTGTTGGTGAAGTACGGGGAGAAGAAGCGTACATTCTTTTCCAACAAATTGCGACAGGTCACCCAGGCATGTCTACTATTCACGCTTCCTCCTTAGATAAAGTAGTAGATCGGTTGACAACGGATCCGATTAATCTGTCGCCAACCCTCCTAGAGAATTTGGATATCATGCTGATTATGAAAACAGTGCGGCATAAAGACACATATATCCGGCGAGTTGGTCAGGTTCTCGAAGTAGAGGACTTTGACAATGAGACCGCAGAGCCGCATGTAAACACAGTGTTTTCTTGGCAAGCCCGTGACGATTACTTCTCAATCGGTGCCAATAGCGACATTCTATCTTCATTAACAGAGGAGACGGGCAAGACTCAGGAAGAAATACAACAGGAGCTGGTTGCTCGGCGGGAGGTTTTACAATGGATGCAAGATCAAGGCATCCGTAGCTATGCGAAAGTCGGCAAGATTATTCAGCTATATTACTCGGATCCAGTTGGCCTTCTGCAGTTTGTTCAGCAAAGGTGAGGCCCATGGAAAGCAATAGTTATACGAATATGGCCTTCCAAGTGACAGGGGGTTTTGCACCGTATTTGACACCTCTGTTTGAGGATATGAAATCGGAAATGCGGAAGGCAGATATTTCCTTGTCTTTGCAAGAATATGCCAGCACTGCTCTGTTTTCTGCTGTTTTAGCCTTTTTATTCTCTGCGCCAATTGTGAGTGTTATTGTTGGGATGTTAGTGGGATCAACGTCAGGCATTGTGTCTGGCGCTATAGCCGGCCTGTTTGTTGGCTTGTTATTTGGCACTTTGACCTTTCTTTTTTTCTATGTCTTCCCATCTATACGTGTCTCTGGAAGACGGAAGTCGATTGATAATGCTTTACCATTCGCGACAATGTATCTTTCTACATTAGCCGGTACTGGCACTCATCCAGCAGCTGCGTTTGAGATGCTTGGCCGATTTGATGAATTTGGCGAAGTGTCACGAGAAGCTAAAAAGATTACAAGAGATGTGTACACTTTTGGTGTTGATTTATCAACTGCTTTAGAAGGAGCAGCAGAAAGAACGCCAAGCAGTAAAATGAAAGATTTGCTGTGGGCTATCAATAACGTTCTTACTTCTGGTGGTGATTTCCGCACAATGTTAGAAGAACGGGTTGAAACTCTTATGGCCGATTACGCACGAACCTTGGATAAATTCACTGATAATTTATCAGTGCTTATTGAGCTATACATTACATTTGTGATCGCCGGCTCGGTGATTGGCATTGTGTTGGCATCCATTATGACTTCAATCGGCGGGACGAATCAGGCTTTACTGTTAATTATTTCAGTGCTTATTACGTTCTTATACCTACCAATCTCCGCTGGCGCATTTATTTTAATCATCAAATCCATATCCCCTGTGAATTGAATGCAACGGAAAACTATTGTACTACTGGCGAGCATAGGAGTAGGCATTGTCATGGCAGCAGCAGGATTAGCTATTAGTTCACAAATGTCGCAGAGCATTGGCAATGCATTAATCCTTGCCGGCATCATTATCAGTGCAACCCCATACAGTATTTATTCATATTTTTTACAAAATCGAGCTAAAAAAATGGAGGATCATTTTCCTTCATTCTTGAAAGATATTGCTGAATCCAAAAAGTCAGGCTATTCGTTGCCAAAAGTGTTTGCGGAGGCAGCTCGACGGGACTATGGCGCATTGAATCCAGAAATTCGGAAGACAGCTATTCAATTGTCCTGGGACATTCCATTCCCAGAGGTACTAGAGAAATTAGGTGACCGTGTAAAGGATAGCAAACTTATCTCTCGCTCCATCACCATTCTCCTGCAATCGTATCGCTCTGGTGGGAATATAGCCCACACGCTGGAAACATTGGCGCGTGATTCCATGCGAATAAAGGATTCAGAGGAAAAACGAAAGGCAGTGATTAGCCGTCACATGATGACAATTTACATTATTTTTGTTTTATTCGTAGGGATTGTGATTGTTCTATATAAATTTGGCATAGTGGCCATGCTCGGTATTGAGACAGAAGGTGAGTTTTTAGGTGGCAGTGTGAATATGTGTACTATTGAAACAGCCCAGCCTCTTTGTTCGCTGTGTCCTGTTTTCGGATTTGGCAACGTGACAGATAAATTCTGCTATTATAAGGTGCTGTTTATGTTCATGATTGTGGTTCAAGGTATTTCTAATGGATTGGTGGCCGGCCAAATTACCCATGGACAAGCTGTAGCTGGCGTAAAACATTCGCTGTTTATGAGTATGACTGGGCTTATAGTTTACTTGTTGCTGATTTAACGCCAAGTAATTTTAAGATCGTCTGCCCAATACATCTGTGTCGTGTATGGTATTGCATTGCGTACGGCAAGGACAAATCAATATTGAATTTCTCGGTGGAGCCGTATTGTTTTTTCTTGCATTAGTCGCCGTTATCACTACTGCATTTACATCTTTGCCTTCCTATGCGGAGCAGAGTCGTGTGAATAGCATGGAATTAAATGGTCATTCGCTGTCTGGTGCGCTGTTGCAAGAAGGGTACTATCGCACGACTAACGCAAGCGGGACTGCTTGGCAGCAACATCAATCCAATGTAACGGCGATTGGTTTGACAACTGATGGTCTGTTGGATATGGATAAAGTGCGAGCTTTAAACACAACTTCGTATGAAAAGACTAAACGACTCTTTGCCATCCGGGAAAATTTCTGGCTGAATATTCGAGAAATTATCCCTGTTGACACATATAAGTCAGTCAGTTATTTCCAATGGAATCGCACATTTTCCTTTGCATCGCATGATGCGTTTAAAGACAGGAAATTTATCCACTATGGTGAATTTTCCAACACTACGATTTTTCTGATCCGTAATTCTAGTGAACAATACAATACATTTTACTTATA
>JAHENU010000103.1 GCA_018609855.1 Candidatus Nanohaloarchaea archaeon
CATGTCTGCAGAGTATGGTGGTGTGATAATGGGACAGTTGTATGCGTTAGCCAAGAATGGTACGGCACCGCAATGGTCTAAGTGGCCATGATTGACCACAATCGCCTTGACCTTTTTCCGCTGATTGTTGATGATTTTGTCATTCGGGATAGCGCCAACATCCATAATTTCGTGCAGGGACATGCTTTCCATTTCTTCATTATGCTGCACCACTTTTTCCATGTTAAAGCCCATGTCAAATATGACAATTTCGTCATTTACTTCGACCGCTGTCATATTTTTGCCAACTTCATTAAAACCGCCAATTGTGTATACCTGCATCGTATCAAAGCTCTCTTAGAACATGTCGTAATTTTGTCGCAATATTCCCTGTATAATACCCGCAACCACGAGTATTATAAAAATATGGGCAAGGCTGAGGCCTGGCATATTAAATACTTCGCCGGGCGGCGTATCAGTTGCATAGATTTCTGTCGTCGTTGTCTGAGCAGTACCATTGAATCCATGATACATAGTTAAATTTCCTATCCCTGCATTTTCTGCCAGTAACCTCACTTCTATTTTGGTCTCAGTTTTTGCGGGAACGGTCACTGTACAATTCCGCCCGTCACTACATACAATATTATCTGCGTTAAATGCTGGATCGGCCAAAGACACGGCAGATCCATTCATGGCGACAGTGAGTTGTATATCTTCCTCGTTTTCGTTCTCAAGTGTGTAAAGAAATGTCCGCGGTTGCTGAGTATGCAGCACGAGTGTAGGGTAAGCAGGTTCTAATTGGGCGTTTATGCGGGATAGTGTGCTATTTGCCTGCACGGTCTCATTGAGTTCTGTATCGCTGTAGCTAATATTAACACCGTCTATACTTGGCGAGAATTCAGTTGTTGTGTTAAGAAATAATTTGTAGTAAAACTGATTAGCTGGCCAGCGGAAGGCGCTTAAATCAAATGAATTACTGCCCTGTTGCAATGCAGTCTTTTCTCCTGCTTGCAGTTGACTATTGTACCACGTGCTCTTATCACGGCTCAATGCGATAGCGGCTCCTGTATTTTCAGGCAGAGATGGAACAGTCACAATCATATGCTCAAGACGTTCAGCAGTCACATTATGCAACAGGTTCTGTGAGATGAGGTGACCGGTCATCGTATCTCCGCTAGTAATTGACACTTCGCCACTAACGTCCAATGTCCCCGAACTATTCACACCGACTTCTTTATACATATATCCTGTTTCATTCAAATGCACTGTTTCGCCATCTACATAGAGAAATCCTGATTTGAGAGTGGCCGTACCACTTCCATTCGTATTTATAAACATGTTGCGCATTTCTGCTACCTGTTCTTGTGATTGGTAGTGATCTCCAACCGAGCCGAATGTTTTTGTATAGAGATCAGACGTTTGCGCTGTGCCGAATCCGCTTAAAAAAATTAATACAGTAAGCAGCATACAGAACCGTAACACATATCGTTTTTGTGGAATAGCGCGCTTAAATTCCATTAGTCTCACTTGGTAACAGCACCTGTCTTACGTTTGTTTGCAATACCTGTGACTATTCCTCCCGCTAACATGATAATTACTATATGTTGCCATGAAAGGGCAGGCGCTTCTCCTACTACCTTTCTTCCTTGTCGTGGCTGAACAGTAAATTCAAATTTTTCTGACGCACTATTCCCGGTCTTCTGTGATACAGCATCTACATATAACCAATTATCTTCACACACACTTTTTTGGCAAGGAGTTCCTATCACAGTTATTGCCATTGAGGTAGTTTTACCAGGTGGAACAGTGATGGTTTTTCTCACGGAATAGGAATCTGCAAAATAAGCGTTTAATTTTCCTTCACTACGTATGCTTACGTTCAGTTCGTCGGTTAGTCCGTTAGAAGGGTTAGTAATTTCTAATTTCCTCGTGGTTGTTTCTCCCGCTACTGCTTGGAATACCTCGCCGTCACTAGCTGCAGACACAGAGACCAGCACAATACTTAGGTAACAAATGATGAGCGGAAAGCGCATACTTTCAATATGTTTGCAGTGTTTAAATATTTTGCACTGGAGCCCATACGTAATCTATTTATACTTGTCTAACAAACTGAAGCCATGTCTTCAGTCACTCTATATGCGACCACTACCTGCCCATGGTGTAAGAAAACACGAGAATATCTTGATCAACACGATATCGAATACACTGAATATGACGTTAGCAATGATGGTGAAAAGGCCCAGGAGATGATTGAAAAATCGGGCCAGAGAGGAGTTCCTGTTATTGAAGTTGATGGACAGATAGTAGTCGGTTTTAATAAAGGGAAGATAAGTGATGCTTTAGGTCTCTCTGAATGAATGTAGAATAATATCTTTTCTGCGTGCTTTGTTTAAGGTTTAAGTATTATCACCAGTTATATAAATATAACGCCGTTATATGTCATATGTTTTCAATACACCACATGCATGTGTCTGTTGCTGACACACCTATTTTAAATGGAGTGACTCTGTCCGCTGATGCGGGAGAAATTCATGTCCTCATGGGCCCAAACGGTTCTGGTAAATCTACACTCGCCCAAGCATTAATGGGACATCCACAATATACGGTCACAAATGGAAATGCCCAACTTAATGAGACGGATCTCATGCAACTAGAACCACACGAACGCGCTCAGCATGGGCTGTTTTTGGCGTTTCAGTACCCAACAGAAGTAGAAGGTGTCACATTACAAAATTTCCTCTGGACAGCATACAAGCATATACACAATGTAGAAGGCACTGAGCATGTGAAACAATTCCGGCATCAACTTCATGAGCATATGGATGCCTTAGAAATCCCGCGAGGTTTTCTTCAAAGGCAATTAAATGCTGACCTTTCTGGCGGAGAGAAAAAGCGCTGTGAGATTTTACAATTACTGATCCTGGACCCAAAAGTAGTGATTTTAGATGAGACTGACTCAGGTCTTGATGTTGATTCCATTCGCCTTGTGGCAAATGCGATTCAACGTTTACGTGCTGCTGGTAAAACGGTGTTAGTTATTACTCACTACCGTCGTATCGTTGATCATATTGCTCCTGACACAGTCCATATACTATCAGAAGGTCAGATTGCTACTTCGGGTGATAGTGCGCTATTGGATCGGGTGGAGGAAGAAGGTTATGCATGGGTCAAAACTGCAGCTGGAAAAGAATTAACTCCGACTGAAGAGGTGTCGGCATGATAGAAGATATGAATTTTGACTATTCCGACGCCTGCAGAATCAGGCGGCATTTTGGAGTGGCGTTGATTGACAACAAGCCGCTCTTAGGAAAAAACGATGAGTGTGATGCCTTATGACCGAAGATCTGAAATTTGACTATTCTAAATACGACTTTGTGACGCAGAGCAATTATCGCTATGCCATGCAACCTGGCTTACGAGAAGATGTGGTACGTGCTATTTCACAACGGAAACAGGAGCCTGAATGGATGCTTGATTTCCGATTAAAATCTTTAGAGACGTTCCAAAATAAACCTGTGCCGCAGTGGGGTGCAGATCTATCTGATTTGGATTTCAGCAAATTCTTTTACTATGCTGATCCGACCGGCCAAAAATCACGAAGCTGGGAGGATGTACCGGATAATATTAAACGCACGTTTGATCGATTAGGTGTGCCTGAAGCAGAACGCAAATATCTTGGCGGAGTGACGACGCAGTTTGAATCCGAGGCGGTTTATCACAATCTCCAGCAACAGCTGGCAGATCAGGGTGTGGTGTTTCTTGACACCGACACTGCTTTGCAACAGCATGACGATATTTTCCGAGAGTATTTTGGTACAGTCATACCCCCAGAAGACAATACCTTTGCTGCGCTCAACTCGGCTGTGTGGTCTGGTGGCAG
>JAHENU010000104.1 GCA_018609855.1 Candidatus Nanohaloarchaea archaeon
ATGCCGGCGCGGGGACCGGGAAAACAGCCACCATCACCCGGCGGTATAGTCACATACTGGATACCGGCATGGCGAGACCAGAGGAAATGTTGCTCATTACGTTTACCCGTAACGCAGCACAGACCATGAAAGACCGAATTCTCCAAATTTCGGACTACAGTGCTGCGGAACTGGCTGATGCTGACATCAATACATTTCATGCGTTCTGCAAGCAGCTACTGAGTAATTATGGCTTTTCAGCTCCACAGTACTTGGGTATTGCTGAGCCACTGCCGTCGAATGTAGTTTTGTTAGACAACAGAATTCGTGAAGAGGAAGAATTCAGACGGTTCTATGCCCAGTTCCAGCAATCCCATCCCGAACATGCAGCATTCTATCCAGTAATTACAGATGCAACCTCGCTGCTGGCATTGATTCAATCGCTGGCAGCCAAGGGTATTTTTCCGACACAGGACGGCTGGTTCGGAGCGGGCGAGCAGTATCTAGATGGCGATGCTGATGCATTCAGGCAGATTATCAACGATGTGAATCAGCCGGGCAGAGGAGAGAGTGGAAAGGAAATCCAGTCACCACTCCGCAAGAAATTAGCCGGCTACGGACAGGACAAATGTTATTTTCAGGACGCGCCAACCGCCGAACAGCTGGGGATTGTACATGGATCCACTCAAATAAACTATGACTGGCTGGAGCGGGCGTTTCATGAGGACAGACAGGACCTGAAGGCATTCATCCATGATCTGTATTTTACCTATATCCACTATGCGCTGCAAAGAAACTATGTGAACTTTTCTTTTCTCCTGATGTTCGCTTTTATATTGCTGCATGAGAATCATGACTTGAGAAAAGAATTACAATATCAATACATTATGGTTGACGAATTTCAAGACACCAATGAATTACAATTTAAACTGATTCTTCTGCTCTCCTCTACTGGCAATATTGCGGTGGTGGGAGACTGGAAACAGAGCATTTACAGCTTTCAGCACGCTTCTGTTAACAATATTTTGCAATTTGAAAAAAGGATTGACAGTTATATTGCCGAACTCAACGTTGATACGCAGCGAGTGGCGTTTTCAAATGACATGGTACAGTCAATTGAACTGAGGGCCAACTACCGCTCTTCTCAGGAGATTCTTGACTATGCGGAAGAAACGCTCTATCTACGCGGCGCTCGCAATGAGTATGTTGACCGGGAGCAGGTGGATCGCCATTTGGTGCACCTTGCCGCGCAACAAACGCCACAGACGGCCATACAGAAACTGACGAGCGAGGAAGAAGAGAAAGCCGTCCTGTCCACCATTCAGGATATTGTGGGCAATCAGGACTACCTCATCCAGGAGGAAGATGGGGAACGCGTACCAGACTATAGCGATATTGCCATATTAACTCGAACCCAGGCTTTCGGTTTGACTCTGCAGCGAATGGCCGACCAGTATAACATACCGGTGGTGTATGAAGGTGGCATTCCACTGTTTCAAACAGACCCAGGCATTCTGCTGCTCGCCTGGCTCCGCATTGCTGGCCGGAAACATTCCAGACGGGGCTGGGCCGTGGTTTTAGAACAGGCCGGCTATAGGCTTCCTGAGGCACGGCATATTCTCGATACACAGGACTATCCACAGGACATGTGGACATTCAGGCACACACTACTGAAAACGGATACGATTGGGGAATTTGCCCGCGCCGTATTTGCAAGATACGGGTTGCATTCTGATGTCACGGCCGCCATTATCGCGGTGCTGGAACAGACCTTTTCCTCTTCTTATATGCACTTCCCGCTGTTGGCACGGTTCATTAGCCAGAATATAGAGCAGCAGATGACCTATCCGGTGGACAGAAGCCATGCCGCCAATACAGTGACCGTCCAGACGATTCACAGCGCCAAGGGACTTGAATATCCTATTGTGATTGTGGCCGATATCACTGCCAGCAGATTTCCCAGCAAGGGCGGGCGGAGTGGCAATATTTCGTATGATGAGGTGCTTGGCCTCAGGCAACGACGGATTTATGCTACAGAGCCATATCCATATACCTACTGGAACTGGCACACTGATCTGCTCTTTCCCTGTTTGTCAGGCCAGTATGCTGAAGAACGACGGCTGTTCTATGTGGCCATGACCCGGGCACAGCAATATTTATTGCTGTCAGCCGAAACAGGAAAAGAGAGTTCGTTCTTTACTGAATTGTCTGGCGATGCTGTTTGCATACAGCCAGACGTGTCACCAGTGACGGCAGAGGAGACTGTTTTCCAACAGCTGTCTATTGCTCCCCCGGAGAATAAAGCACCGGTCAAACGAACACCGCATGCAACTGCCCCTACGGCATCACCCTCAGGACGAGGGCCGGCATTCGGCCATAAAGTGCATCAGTTCGCCTGTAGATACGCGAACGGAGAACCGGTAACGCCGGAGGATCAGGACGAACAGCAGGTGCAAGCATACATCGATTCGTTATCCGGCACAGTGCGGGCCGAAGTGCCCTGTTACCTTCCAACCACGGAGGGTGAGCGGCCAGTTCTGTATGAAGGCGTCATTGATCTATTGCATGTGACGGACGATACAGTCGAGGTGATTGACTTTAAAACCGATCTAGATCGTGCAAACGAGGATGAATACCGACAGCAACTGGTCATCTACCAGCAGGCAGTGGCAGAGGCATATCCGGACAAGACGGTCAAGGCCACGCTGTTCTATACGGCGGATGGCTCCCGTCATCAGGTGTTATGAGAGGGTTTTTACGCCATTCGAACCGGAGCAGCAATTGGCGACCACCTATTGAAAACACGGCGTTTCTCCCCGGTCAGATGCTACGAGTGCAAGAATACGATGGCCTCAGCCACACTATCGTTGGGCCGGAGGGAGCACCGTGAACACAACCATGGCCATGTCCGCCTTGGGATCTCCCATGAGTGCTGGGACTCTGGACTTGTTATTGTAGCGATACTGTTTATGGGTGTGTGTAATTGCGGATACTTTTTCACTGTGCTGCACAACGAAATGAGAAACAGCTACAGATGAGCATTGGCTGTAATGAAGATTGCTGTTAGGTCACGGAAGCTTTCTTTCGGAAAGCTGAAAAATACTTATAGACGGAATATTACATTAACATATGGTTTCTGATGTGACGTATACACTTATTTTTGACAAAGTTATAGTTAAACAGTTGCAGCAAGAGGCTAAAAATCAACACATTAAGTCGATTCTTACAAACTTGTTGGATAAGTTGGAAACACACGGACCAAGAGCTGGCAAATTACTTGATTCACAACTATTCATCTATGAGATACGGAACAAGCAGCCGCCCATTCGACTCTATTTCAAACACAATAGTGATACAAATGAAATCTATGTGTTTGAATATGAAATGAAAACAGGTGGGAAGAAACAGCGAAGGACTATTAGTAAGTTGAGAAAGAAGGTAGCTGATGAAGACCTAGAATCCTAAATCTTTTCGCGTGTATTTGTTTCCGTCTGCAATGTTTTTTTCAAACTCCAGCAGCCGTTTGTAGAGTTGTGAATCTCGCAGCGTTTCCAGTTCCCTTTTCATTTCTTCATACTCTTCTTTTGAAATGGTGACGGTGTCAGTCGGCATATGTCTCACTTTTTCTTTACAACTTATATACTTTTTGGGTCTTTGGTCATGGATAGTTTCTTGTTCGTTCTGACCACAAGTTATTATACGCAGTGTAGGTTTTTATTTGTATTCTGTAATGGGCATTTATTACGCATGCAGGTGGGAGAACTGTGTTTTTGCGGCACCCTCTCTCATTCGCAGGATGCATTAGAAACACAGATCGCTGACAAAAGTGATGACTTTACAACCGATCTGGACCGTGCAAACGAGGATGAATGCCGACAGCAACTGGCCATTTACCAGCAGGCAGTGGCAGAGGCATATCCGGACAAGACGGTCAAGGCCACGCTGTTCTATACGG
>JAHENU010000105.1 GCA_018609855.1 Candidatus Nanohaloarchaea archaeon
AAACACAGCGGGAATGAGCGATCCGAGTTCTTGCGTATACAGGCCACTAATCACTAGGAATGCAAAAGCTACTGATGCTGTGCCAATCACCCATATCTCTTCGCCGAGTATCTGTATTTTTTGCAACACGCCCCAGGCAATAGCAATTAATAATGCAAAAGTAGCACCAAATTGAAAAAAGCCAATATTATGCAACTGTGCAACTGCTGCTTCAAATACCATAATTGCCACCTTGTAATTTTCACGTAGTAGTGAATCTATTAAAAATGTTGTGAGACTATCATTTTATGCACGGTGAAGAGATGGAACAATTTTGTGACGAAGCAAAAGCATTTATTGACCTAAGCTTATATATGCCACAATCACATCCTCCGGAATCCGTGGGGTCGTGGATTGTATCCGAAACGCAATCACTCTCGAATACTGGCGAGTATATACATCCTCTCCGACAACATGTTTACAGAGAAGCTTACCACTACGCTCTGCAAAAAGGAGTGTTTGAAGTGGCGTATGCACTCTCCCCCTATATTATCCATCATCCGCAGTTAACTGGTGCCGAGATAGAAAAAAGCGTACAATCTATTGTTGAAGAACGCCTACCCTCCCCCAATGACCCGCTTACCGAGGAAGATGCAGTTGCGTTGAGTTATGTATTAGGAACGAGGAATATGGCTGTCTCACCGCTCGTGACACTTCAACAGTCTGCTGATAACTACCCATATCTCCAAAAAACTGCAGGTGCAGTACGAGACTATGCCTCGCTGAAAGAATTGCTTCGACACAAAGAAGACGAACTCTTTACTACCATAACAACACTGGACGCTATGGATGTGGAAGAATTGGCACAGGCCGATCAAACAATAGAGGCAGCACGGCATCAAGTGGAACGATTATATGCCCTCAATACTCGTTTATCACATCTCCTGCCGACGGCCTTTCCTTCTTCATCTATAGCACCAGAGACTTTTGGCTATGCCTGCATAATGAATATCTGTGAGACAGGGTGGCAAGAAGCGTGGGCAGAAGAAGTAGACGATGTGATTTTGTATCTTAAATACATATTACGCTCCACATAATGGAACAAGCGTCATAGGCTATTAATAAGTACATAGAGATGTTGCGGCACTAGTAGCGGCAACTGGCAGGATTGCCACATCGCTTTCAAAAAAATGACATATAGTAGACAAGTATGAGCTACACTCTCTCCCCCTCTCGTTTACGACTTTTTCAGGAGTGTAGGAAATGTTTCTGGCTTGAAACTGTTCATTCAATTAAAAGACCGCAAGGGTTTGCCTCAAGCTTACCGTCTGGCATTGATGCGGTTTTGAAAGACCATTTTGACCTGTATCGTGAATTAGGGTCTTTGCCACCTGAATTAGCGATAGAAGGACTTGATGACTATCATTTGTTTGACGACAGGGAGACATTAAGTGTCTGGCGCACCAACAGTCAGGGTTTACGTTATCGCGATTTCCGCTCAGGTATTTTATTGCGTGGCGCTATTGATGCATTATTAGTCAAAGACACTCAGTATGTGATATTGGATTTTAAGACACGAGGGTATGCACGCAAGCCAAAAACGCACACTTATTATCAATCCCAACTTGATGTGTATGCGTTTTTACTGGAACAAAATGGCTATGAGCCGGCTGACCACGCCTTTCTTCTTTTTTACTGTCCCGCACATGTTACTGATGAGACTACTTTTGTGTTTGACACAGATCTGGTAACAATGTCTGTTGATCCACGAGCCGGTGAAAGACTATTTCAACGGGCAGTCACATTTCTCCGTCAGAAACAAGAGCCACCACATAATCCAGAGTGTCGTTTTTGTCAGTGGCGGTACTTTACCACCTCATAAACACTTTTTAGATATTTGTTCTATGCAATTCTCATAAGCGAGAGTTCAATGTTTCACGCAGTCCCTTTCCTGCATGTCACTATGAATTGGTGATATATTTAACACTCTTTCCCGTTCACACTGAGTGAGGTCATACTATGAGCTTTCTCTATGCTGCATTTGGGATCCCCCGCACGATTGATGAATATATCGATCAAGCGCACCGACACGAAATAGGTCTTATTCAAGTGGAACCATTTTCTATAACACAATCGTCTCTTACAGCACCTACATATGTTGTGTACGGTGTCGTTCTCGATATAGATGGCCAGCAGATTCCATATCGCAGGCACAACGCTGGTATCCCTGATACATCAATTGAGTCTCAACTGGTTCAGTATTATGCCGAACGAGCTTCTTTATACGATGCGCTCGATGTTGCTGAAATACTCGCAGCTGATGATTTTACTGTCACCGTTAATGAGCAGCCGCCTGAAATTTTGTACGAAGAATTAGAAAGAGTGGCTAGTGATATCAACTTCCTGGAATTTGAACTGCAGTTCCGTAATTTACTCGATAGCGGCGATTAAACGCCCACTAATCTTTTAATAGTCACCCATCTCTTGTCCGTATGAATTCTGTATTCCGGACTGGTTTACTATCTTTTGGCTTCTGGGTGACCCCCAGTATTCTAATAATAGGCCTTGTCTCTGTTTTTGGGCCATCCGGGTGGGCTGGTTTAATGGCGATGCTTGGCGCTATATGGCTCAGTCTTCTCGCTGCTATTCCTATTTCGCTGGTTACCTGTAGTATGAGGCATGGCTGGCAACACCTGTCGTTTGCATATTCCGTGGCCACTATACTCATCGTCATTGGTCTGGATGTGTTGGCTATAGTGTTTTTACAGGACATCGTGCCTTCGCTTACGCTGTATATGCTATTGGGCGTTTCAGCAGCCGCACTGCAATGGATTGTTCCTGTCGTATACACCCGCGCTCTGTAATTTATAACACACTCTTTGTATAGAAAGACGCCGCTCAGTACTCTTTCAGTCTTACCGACATAGAAGAAAACCTATATGGCTTCTCATTCAGCCCCGGGAGGGATTCGAACCCTCAACCTGTTGCTTACAAGGCAACCGCTCTACCAATTGAGCCACCGAGGCAATGCACAATCGACTGTTGTAACACTGCAGCACAGAATACTTATAAAATCTTTAGCCACATTGCCTACTTTCGTCTTTACGCCTTCGCTTCTTT
>JAHENU010000106.1 GCA_018609855.1 Candidatus Nanohaloarchaea archaeon
CCGTAAGTCATGCTCAACCAAATGCTTCTGTTGATACAGGTCGTTAACGTTAGAAATGACTTGGGCCAAGGTTTGTTCAGCATTCCTTCTCTGTTGCATCATCTGCTCATACTGCTGAGAGCGAGGGGAGACGTTTAACCATTCCTGTACCAAATGTGTCGGAATTTCGTAACGATCCTCGAGCAATCCCACAAGATACCGGTAGATGTTCATCGCACTGCCTTGTACTGAGGATGAAATTACTAATCGGCGATCGCCAGATCCAACATATGGTTCTCCCAGTCCTGCTGTATAAGATAGTTCATCTTTCATTACATCAATAAGCCGCTCACCAATATCGGAGCCTTCAAGTGGCTGTAAGGCATTCACAACAGTACGAAACGTATCTATATCGCAAATGTGCGTAATGCCTTCAGACTCCATCCTGTTCTGAAATTCAGAAATCTGAGTATCATTCATGTTTTCCAACAGAGCAATGACGCTATCGATAGATAACCCGTCTTCCTGATAAAAGAAAGAATCCACTGGATAGCAGCCATATTGACATTCATTTTCTGCCATATACATACATAGGCAGGTCTGTCTTATTAAATTTTGTCAGAGGGAAACCTTTAAGAGGAAATGTTGACAAAATATAGCTATGGCATTCCTCGATTCGGTTAAGAAAAAGATTGGTATGGACGATGAAGAAAAACCTGAACAACCTGCGCCGAAAAGGACACAGAGGCCGCAAAACCAAAATAGAGCAAGGCAGAGAACAAGTAGAAATCAAAATGCACAGCAAAGGCCTAGAAGAGCGCAATCTCCTCGGAATCGTTCTCCACAACGAGCACAAAATGCGCCAGCACAGCGACAGCAGGGCAAGGCATTTTCTCAAGAACAGGGCATGCCCTCTTTAAACCAAGGACAGGAGCAACAGACACAGCAACAATCCACGCAACCACCTCAGCAGCAGCCTGTACAGCCACAAACAGAACAACAGCCCGCCATGCAGCAAGCAACGAATCAATTACCGGCTCCACAAGAAAGGCAACAGCCACAAGGTATTCCTGAACCTCCAACACGGCAGCCATCAAGGCAAAAAGACAACAATGAGTTAGCAGACAAGATGGAAAAATTAGCGCGACAAAATGAAGATATCATTGAACTGTTGCGTGAAATAAACGTTAACTTGCGTTATATGCGCCGATGATATAACATGGCGTACAGGAGAGCAAACTATGTTATTCAATAAAGATAAGAATGAAGATGAGGTAGAACTGCGGTTCGAAGAGAATGACGATGGAGCTACAGGACCAGCGAGCAATAAGGAGGAAAGTGAAGGTAAGATAGATCATTTATTTCAGCAGCAACCAGCAGAAAAAGAAAATTCACAGGAGCAGACTATAAAAATGCTAGAATATAAAATCGAAAAAGTGATAGAACAAAACTCACGCATTATGGACGCACTCGAGCGGTTGACTGGCTCCAACATACAAAATGAAAGTGCAAATGAAAAACGTGTTAATACGTTTAGACCTCGAGAAGATAATTCAAATGATATGCGAGGGTTATGGTAATGTCTTACTTTGATCGCATTAAGGATGAGGTAAAAAAAGAGGCAAAAGAAAAATGGGATTATGAATTGCCCGATAAATCAGGAGATGAACGGTCGCAGCCTAACACAAGCAGCAGTATGGCTGCTGGCGGTGGCATGGCACAATCACAACAGCAAGATACTAGTCAAAACACAGATGACAGCTCCTCAGGAAAGGGATTCGACTTTCTAAAACAGAAGGCGGTAGAAGCACGGGAAGAGTTAGAGCGAATTAAACAAGAAACAGACGATGATGATACCAATTCACAAGAGCCACAGGGAAATCCAGAAAATACAAAAACCTCTGATAATACACAAACATCCATATCCAATGTTACAGAAAATTCGCAGACAAAATCCACCGAAACAGATCAGACTGTCCAACAGCCAAACGAACGATTTGACTTCCAGCCGCGCCAGGAAAGGTGGCAAGAGTCACAAAATACTGTGCCTCAGCAAAAGAACCAAGAAAAAGACGAGGATAAGAAGGCAGAGCAGGAAGAATTCTCATTCAAGCCAAAAACATTTCAACAACCTTATAAACCGTCAACGACCACTAAAAGATCAATATTTAACGAATTGCAAGGTGAATCGCAAGAAACGAAAGAATCTCCACAGTCTCAAACCCAGCAGGCAGCAGATACACTCACAGAGCAACCCACAGACGACAAAAAAGATACCACAATTTCATTATTACAGGAAATCCGTGATCAGAATACAGAGATTGTCCGTTTACTCAAACAGATGGATAGATAGCCTATTCAGTATTTAATGCAGAGCGTAATGAAGTTGCCTGTTCTTGTGATAAAACTAATTCTAAAGTACTGATATTGTCTTTCGTTAATGGAGCACGCCACCGTTTTAACGTGCTATCGAATTCACGATCATCTAATTCTTTAACTACATCTAGAATTTCCTGAAACTGTTGCTTGTCCAAGTATCCTTCACCACCAATATCAAGATCGTGTATGGCACCATCAGAGGTAACTAAGTCTAGTCTTACTCCCATACTTGTTAGTTGGTGTGCACTTTTATATAACCACTGCCTCTATAGGAGAGAAGCATGTAATTTATATAAATGCCAGGAGCAGAATCTACTATGACCAAGCAATTATGTTTGGAGGATAGTTATCTTGCAACATTCACAGCACAGGTAACAGAAACAGGTGCAACGCAAGGAGAGCCTTACATAGTGTTGAACCAAACAGCTTTCTACCCGACAGGTGGCGGAGTTCCTTGTGACACAGGAAAAATTGTCTATGATGCCAGAAATATTCCTGTCCTGTCTGTAAAGAAGCATGGGAATCAAATCTACCATTATATTCAAGGTGATAGTCCGTTACCGCCGGATGGAACAACCGTATCAGGGTACATTGATTGGGAACGACGGTATCAGCTGATGAAAATGCATACGGCAGCGCATGTAATTGCCGGCGTGATTACTAATGAGACAAGTTGGAAAATTACCGGGAACCAGATTACCGATGAGAAAACACGCATTGACTTTCAGGTCGATGATAGTTTTGACAAAGAACATATTCCTGTCTACTTTGAGACTGCCAATGCATTAATACAAGAAGATAGGGAGATTAAAGTTTATTATATGCCCAGGAAAGAAGCAGAAGAGGATAAACAGATGTTTAAATTAGTTCATGCATTACCGCCGCAAGTCGAAAATCTTCGAATCATAGAGATTGATGGTTATGATCGCCAGCCAGATGGCGGCTGTCACGTAAGGAGGCTTGGAGAAATTGGTGGAATAGTGTATACAAAATTCGACAATCGAGGCGCGAACAACAAGCGAATTTACTTTGAGCTGGTGCAATAGCACAGTTACACACATGTTTTGCATACGGAGTTTTATCCAGTATTGGTACACAAACGCCAAACTCCTCTATTTGCCAGATAACAGTCGATACAACCGAATCAAGCCGTTACACAGGAATTCTCTATCACTGTGGAGGAATATGTAAAAAACAATGAATAGGCTTCGTATGACTTTACACCTATGGATATGGATGCGTTGAATTGTATATGTTGATAAATAACATATTTAAACTCTGCAACAGTATAAATGATATGACCAAGATCCGGCAACTGGTGGTGCGGGTGCTGAAGCCAGAGGAAATGGAAGTCATCCCGTTTGTGCAACGCCTCTCCCGGGAGTTAGGCAGCGCATCAATTTACGCAACGCCCTTAAACGTCCATGGCGGAAAAGAAGAAGCTCAATTACAAATCAAAGGGAAACATATTGATTATGATGAAACACGGGACAAGGTACAAAAGCTCGGCGGATCAGTTGTTGGTTTAGAAGCCTTCTATTGTGGTAAAATTTAACTCTTCATCTGTAATTAAGTTGTTGATGGACTCTATATCATATCTGCCGGATGGAACAAGCGCCGCATATATGTCACGTCGGATAGTGCCGTGCACAACAGCGCAGCCATGTAATCGGTGACGCAATCGGTGATGCAATCTCTTCCCTTCTGTATCAAAATCCGTCAGGATAGCAACAACCATGTCATCAGTTACATTGGTTACGTGACGCGGGTAAAGAATTACACAACTGACTCCAACAGACTCTAAAGCTATCTTGTCTTTTTTACCTTCAACAAAAACAGCATCTACTTCTGTATTAATTTGTGACACTACGCTAGACACAGCTGCTAATACAGATTGCTGTTGCATATTAGTAGTAAGCAAAGTGTTTATATATATGTACGTGTGCTTGTTTCGTATGAATGAAACAGGAACAACAGTAACAGGAACGAAGGCGTTACCATTGGATGAAATAACGCTCTTATTCTACATGCCAAAAGAAGGCACAGCTTTCACAGATACAAACACTCTTATACGATATTTGGAAAATAGAGGATGCGGTGTAACTGTCTGTACCGACCCATATGGGCTAGTAGATACACAATTCACTCCCATTGTCGCCGAAGTGGACACACCGTCAGTAAATATAAATGACTACGCTGGGTTAGTTATTTGCCCTGCCCAGAACGGTAGCATATTTGAAAATATTTTTGAAAATGTGAGAGACTTATTAACTCAGTTCAATGCGGCAGAGAAGTATATTGTATGCCTCGGTAACGCGTGCTCATTATTATTTGACATAGGATTAGTTCAATGGGATGAGGCACAACAAATTGAAGGAGGCACCTATCAGCATGAGAGAATTCTCTTTATGAAAGATGGTGACATCGAGGCATTAGCTGCCAGATTAGCGGAATATTTGCAACAAGTGCGGCAGCAACGCACGCTACAATAACTATTTTTCTTTAAGGCGAGCGATATCGCCTATCGTTAACGAAGCTTCTTCTTTCAGTTTCCGTTTTTGTTGCTCAGGTACTTCCACATAGAAATGAAAAGAACAATACGAATGCAATTTCCGTACTAAAGCATCGTCTGGTATGAGTGACTGTGCCTCAATTCGCCGAATCACTGAAGCTTTCTCACCGAGACGGTTAGCTACCTGTTTAATAGAGTGGCCTTTCTGTCGTCGCTCTTGTTGCAGTTGTTCACCGAAATCTTCACGTAATTCATAGCTAGGTTGTGAGTATTGGTAGGAATCGTGTGTTCGCTTTGATTTTTGAGGGGGCGTATGTGAGGATTGGCTCTGCACTACTGTCCCTAAAGCGGCACAGGAGTCACATACTGTAATGACTGCCCCTTCTATTCGGGCTCGAACACAAGCCGCCTCAGTTCCACATACATCGCAAAACGGCATATTTATAGAGAGAAGCTGAAACATTTAAAGCTAACAGGTTACGTCAGGTAATGCCAGCCGGCTTTTAAATATGCTGCTGAAGCTTCAATACGACAGCCATGGAAAGCATCCATCGTCCATATATTCTTGAGGCCGGTGAACAAATCACCAATATTTGGTTTTAGTGAAATACCAGGTATTTGTTTTTCCAACTCCTTTCCCGTTTTCGCCACTTCTGGTAATTTCTCTATAACCGTGCAAACAGCACCCTTATCTTGCCCTGCCAAATCCTTTACAGTCTCTTCAACACCAGAAGGAAAAGGACTATTGTCTGTATTTTGTGCAACCACCATTGAGCTAAATAAGAGCATACTGCATATAAATGCAGTTAAAAACAGTGTGTAAGGTGGCATATGCATAATCATCATTCTGTGTTCAAATATCATTGCCCGGGTGGACATCTCTCCTCATAAAGATCAGAGAGACTACGCGACCGGGCATTGAATTGAATCATTTGAATAATAAATGGATATTGGTCTCATTTAACCGACAATATTTCCAAACAGATAACATTTAAAAACCTGTGACGAGCCTATAGTGCTATGCTGCATATAATACAGCGTCTCTGTGCAATTACCTGTGTATTGGTTATGCTCGTAATTGGTTTCAGCGCGACAGTGAGCGCAGCGCCACACATTGACTACGGTCAGGGAACTGCCACAAATGCCAGCAATGCGTCCCAGAGCTGGATATTCATAAACGTGACATTTACGGAACCAGTTAATAACGCAACCTATTTTGTGTACAATGCCACACCAGTCTCAATAGAAAAAGTAACGCTCACAGGACCAGCCAGTCCAAATAACACAAATGTGACGCAACTATCAGACGGCACTTATCATTACAACGTTACAGTACGTAATGCAACTGGTGCTGGCACCGAAGTAAACAGTACTGACACACGCACTATCACGTTAGATACAACGGCACCGACAACAGTCAGTAATTTTTCAATACAACCCTCCACAACGTCTGTAGATGGGCAGATTGTATCCAAGATCATTGATCAGGATAATGTGACGTTGAACTGGTCAGCTGCAACAGATGCAGAGACAGCAGTAGACCATTATGAATTGTGGATACGTCACCGGAATTATACAGATGTCTCCAAAAATTTCACACAATGGAGTAATTGGACTGTAGAAAATAGCTCAATTGCAGCGGATGCCCTTAATACGACAGTGACTAGCCTATCCTCAGACACACAATATGAATTCAACCTCACTGTAGAAGATTCAGTCAACAACACGAATGCTTCGACCATCACTGGAACGGTTGATACACGGGGGCCACGCTTAACCCATTATACCAATGGCACACCAGTGCGCGACCCCGTCAGGTGGACAAACAAGACAGAGCCAAGGATAGAGACGAATATTTCTGATCTGAGCGGCATAAACAGCAACTCAATTAGCATGCAATTTAATGGATCAGATGTAGCAGGAGCAGCTCTAGGGGTGGTCCCAAGTACTAATGACGAACCCACTTATACCACCATAATTGAATCATCACATTTTAGTTCTATTAATCTCTCCCATCTGCACAATTACACCGTAACTGTCAACGCCACTGACACTGCCGGCCATATAAATGCGAGCATGCAGTATAATATTACCACGGATTTTAAAGAGCCGTATTCCATGAATGTAAGCAATAACTCCCTATATTTTGGTAATACCAGCTGGCACAAAAACTCCGTCAATTACACTGTATCATGTGCGGATGCCAACAATGAATCCGGTATCGCTGCATACACGGTGAATGATAGTCAGATTAACAATAGCTGGCAGAACAGCACTGCAAATAGCTATACAGTGAATCTAACAGATAATGGCAATGTCTCCTATGTTTTCAAATGTAAAGATCAAGCTGGCAACCGCAATACAAGTCAGCTCTCTGTGCCAATAGATGCACAGGGGCCGCAATTCAATGAGTCTACGACGAAACCAGAAGATGAATCAGGCGGCATTACCACAGACGATCTCACCATCTCTGTTAATGTCACCGATACTGAATCTGGTATCAACACAACGACAAATGGACCACAGGCCGCCAATCTCACGTTAGATCCATTCGATGACGCAACCATAGACAGTGGGCCAACCTGGGATAATAGCACAGTATCATGGGATGTCGACAATCTGCAAAATGGACAGGACTATGACGTCACAGTGACCGTAACAGACAAAGTCAATCACAGTACTACAACCAATTGGGATTTTGAAACGGATACAGATAGTGATTCGAATAGTGGCTCCAACTCCGGCGGTTCTTCAAATGGTAACTCAGGTACAGGTAATACAAATGATTCATCATCATCTGATACAAATGATTCATTGGCACCAGCTACATTGAACTGGGAATCAGTGCCACAGGCTTTAGACATCATTTCTGGTATGGCCACTAAAGAAACACTCTCCCTTGCTAATACAGGAGAAAAAGCAGCACAGAACGTGAATGTAGACATGAGCGGAAACATCAGTGCATCTGTGTCCCCACAATCAATAGCAAATGTAACAAATACGACAGCAGTTAATGTGGAGATAAGTTTTGAGCCAGGCTATAATGATATTGGAACGTACAGCGTATTAGTTACCGCGGCAGGGGACAATAGTAGTGCTCAAACCCAATTCACGGCAAAGGTACAGCCCAACACAACTCAGGAGAAGGAGATCAGGACTACTGTGCAAAATTTCAGTACACGACTAGTTACGGTGAAGCAATCGTTACAAAAAGCGCAGCAGACCATGAATGCATCACGAATTGCACCAGTACAGGAAAAGGTACAACAAGCAGCCTCATTACACAACAAATCGCAGGATGCTTTGGCACAAAGTGATTATGCAACAGCGTATGAGTTACAGCAACAAGCACAGAATACCCTTCAGGCAGCCAAAACAGAATTAGAATCATTA
>JAHENU010000107.1 GCA_018609855.1 Candidatus Nanohaloarchaea archaeon
GCGTAAACAAAGGGAAATCGACAATCCAGCAAAAAGCCAACTCATTCGGATCATTCGGGTCATGTCGCAAATCAGGCTTGTCAGTGCCATACTGCTCTATCACATGCTCGTAAGACAGGCGTGGAAATGGTTCCTGTGTCAGATACTTATAGGAGAAAACAGATTGTATAAGAGAATGCATAAGACCTTCAATCAGCTGCAAAATATCTTCTTGCTCTACAAAACTCATCTCGACATCCAACTGATAAAACTCCCCCGGTGTTCTATCGGCCCGCGCATCCTCATCACGCAGACAGGGCGCTATCTGAAAATATTTGTCACAGCCAGCCACCATCAACAGCTGCTTATACTGTTGGGGTGATTGCGGCAGAGCATAGAAAGAGCCGGGATGATGGCGTGATGGCACAAGAAAATCACGTGCCCCTTCTGGCGTTGATTTCGTTAACAAAGGCGTGTGTACTTGAAGAAAGTCACGATTATGTAAATAGGTTTGAATATGCTGAAGCATCGCATGGCGATAGTACAAATGTTGTTGCATGCGCTCGCGTCGTAAGTCCAAATACCGGTATCGTAACCGTATCTCATCTGCGGTGTCAGGATCACTCACAGCCAATGGCAGATCATCAGCTGCAGATAATATTTCCACAGCATCAGCCGCCAGTTCGATAGCACCAGTTTCTAATTCACCATTCACCTGATCCTCCGGGCGCTCCTTGACAGTGCCAGACACTTTCACAACACTTTCCTGTCGTAATTCCCCGTGCTCTTGTGTGAGAGAAGGGCTAAGAAAAATCTGCGTTATGCCATATCTATCCCTCAGCGCCAGAAAACTAATTTTGCCTTTGACTCTATGCCGATCTACCCAACCGCACAGGGTTACGTGTTCGCCGGCATGTGTTCGCCGTAATCCGCCACAGGTATGCGTTCGTAACATGCGCTCACTGCTCAAAGAATTGGTCCAAATTTTTTTGTAGATGTTGTTCAAGAATGTCCTGTGTTGTCTGCCAACTTGTTCTCACGGCGGCCGGCACATGGCCATGTTGTTGTACATACGAATGGATAAATGAACGTGTCTTTTCATCACCTGGATAGCCGTTACCAACACTCTGGCCAAATTGTTCAGCTAATGCTGCAACGTGAGATTCGCGGGCACTTTTTCCCATGATAGAAGCCCAGCTACAACAGAATACCGCTCATCTGCTTTGTGTTCTGCAACAATGGGGATAGAACGAAATGCTGCCGGCAATTGTTCCCGCACACGGGCGATAAACTGCTCCCCTCCTTTCTCTGGCAAGTCAATGTATACCGTATCCTCTGATGTCAATTGAGCCTCTTTGATAATGCGAGCACAGTGCTGCAATTCAATTTCATTCAGACTCATGAATTGCCGAAGTGTGTCTATATCTTGAGCGGTGATTTCATGTACAGATATCCATGCCTCCTCTTGAATGTAGGCTGCTAGTGTCTCCCGCTGCTGATCACTAAGCTGTTTGGAGTCCGTAACGCCGTTTTCTGCCAATTCCTGTTCCTTATTTTTGTCTATGAGTGTGCCTGCAAGAAACATACTGCCAAGTACAGGGCCTCTCCCAGCTTCATCGATACCAAGTATGCGCATATCGTCACCAGAATAGCGGGGGCTGGATTTGAACCAGCGACCTCCGGGTTATGAGCCCGACGAGCACTCCTGGCTGCTCCACCCCGCTCTTTCTATTTTATACAGTCGCTGTGTCGATCTGTTAAACACATATTTATAAAGGTGATGAAAACGCTGAGTATGGTTGGAGGAGAGAACGGTGCTAGCCTTCACCCACGCAATCTTTGGATTGGCGCTTGGCTATATTGCAGAACTCCCTATCGTTTATCTCATGCTCGGGGCTCTGTTGCCAGACATGGATCTCATACTGAATGGGGCAGCTCCTTTCACCCACCGTGGCATTGTACATACACCCATAGCGGCCCTTACTATTGCACTGCTCTTTTTCTTGTTAACGTGGCGAAAAGGATCAAGCCTCGCACTCCTTATTGGATATATCTCCCACTTATTTCTTGACACATTCACCCCCGCGGGTATTATGTGGCTCTTCCCACTCGAACACACCTATTCTCTCTATCTCTTCCTGGCATCCGGTTCTCTTGGCAATATACTCATATCTGCACTGTCAATTGCAGCCATACTCTATTGGGTACAAAAAACACGGATTCAACAGGTGATCGTACAATGGATACAGAAATACAGCGAACGCTAACTATTGCTGGTTTGATGCTGGCTATCGTAGGAGGAGGTATGCTTTTTGGTTCTGTGAACGCATCGTGGGGGGATGACACTACCAATGTTGCACCGGCGGAGAACTATACGGCAGCTGAGTTGCTTGAAAAAAAGCCGTATGATCAAAAAGTAACGCTGGTTGGCCCAATAACAAAAGTTTTGGACGATTATATCTCTGATAAAGGCTATACGTATCAACAATGGCTTGTGGGAGAGAATGAGCAGCTGAAAGTGTTTTGTAGTACGCAACACGGCCGAGTGAATGTCACAGAGGGCGAGCGTATTGCCTTCACCGGCACCTTTCAGGAATTCTATGGCACATTGGAAGTATATGGGCAGTGTCAGAACCTTGAGCGGCATTAAAATAAGCCAGTTAGCCATCGAGCAATCCGTTTTGGCAGCGAAACTTGCCTTTCTGTGCGTCCAGACGAAACATTTTCTAATCGGTCAGCCGTCCGTTCTGCTACTGTCTGTTCAGAGGCAGCACTGTGATTATTCGACTCATTGGCATTCTGGAATTCGTTGGTTTGTGTCTTTGGCTGTCGGGAGGGCGCTGGTTCTGTACAGTTCCGCGCGGCAAAAGGAATAGGTGTTTTCTCGGTATTGCCGCCATAGTAAGCAGCAACATACAACGGACGCTGGAATTCACGACCACAGTGTTGTGGCGTGTAAAGGAAAAAACGGGTGGATAATTGCCCTTTGTCTAGAAAAAAGCGAATGCCTTTGCTCAGTTTCCGTTCGTTCGCATCCTCTATATGCACAATAACGCTCTCTATATCCTTTGCCTGTAATTCGATTCCCACATGGCCACCAAACGAGCCAGTGCCTAATGGCGTAAGTGAGACGGGTTGTGCTTGAGCAGACTGAGCTGTGCCCCGGGGAGGCGTCTGTGGATCTTGTGTCTCCGGAGGCGATTGAGGTTCAGTTGTAGAGGTAGTGTTCAACACTCTATGTCCTTGTGTTTCTTTTGCAACTGGTTCTCTCTGTTGCTCTTCCGTTTTCTGTGTGTTGTTATGCTGTTCAGCAGAATTATTGTTTTCTTCTACAGCCTCGGTATTCTCTTGCATAACAGCCACATCTTCGGTTGGCACCGTACCGGGCGTTGCATTACATAAGACAAATCCACTTGCGTTATGGCGACAGACTGAAAGATTTTCTGTCGCCGGAGGGTATGCTATCGCATCAACTGGTGTCTCATTCGGTCGTTGCATTCCTATCAATTCGCCATTATTGTGTAAACTGCCCCAGGCAGTATCAAGGACTGTGCCATTAACAGTAAAATCTTCAATCACTGTTTCTGGCGTATCTGCTAAAACAACTGCGTCTCCAGAGGCAATAGACCAACTACCGGTCACCAGTGAGAGCAGATGACTCACGTTATTTTCAATGAATCGCCAATCAGACAAATTGACAGCAGTCGAGCCGTTGTTATAAATCTCCACCCATTCACGATCCTGATCAGGGCCAGCTGGATCTGGACGGACTTCAGAAATGATAATGCTGTGAATCGACATGCTCATACATATGAACAGGCCAATAACGATAATGCAGTAAGCAAATCGCATATGGCATCTTTCTCACCGATGCTTAAATATATTCGTGGGAAACGTTGTGCACACACAACAGGGAATGATTTGTGAAATCGTCCGAAAGTTTGGACTTTCCTGAAACTTATTTAAATGATACTTCCATATAGTAGTATATCAATGGAAATGTATAATGATGGCAGTGCAATCAAAACACATGGTGAGCAGAGTCATCCGAAATCATTGCATATATCGCACTACGTACTAACCACAAGAAAAAGAACGAGAACAACGCACCCAGAAGTACAGAATGCATTAATCCAACTTGGTGTATAACATGATCCTCTTTGTATTAGGCACACGGGCCGAAATTATCAAACTCTATCCTGTCATACAGGAACTGGACAAACGAAATATCACCTGGGAGTGGGTGCATACGGGCCAGCACGATATAGAATCAATGCGCCAACAACTCGATATCAAACCACCGGCAACGCAATTACAAACAATGGAGCATAGTCAAGGTGCTTTTCGTGGCAATTTCTTTGTGAGCATGCTCTCCGCCTCTCTCTGGAGCATTCGGAATATGCGACGATTACGACGTTTGTTCAAACGCTGGCGGCCTGATATTGTTTTGTGTCAGGGCGACACCATGGCAAACGCCACCGTGGCATTCGCCATTGCAAGCATGGTCGGACAACGACCGCTATTTGGCCATATTGAAGCCGGTATTCGCTCATTCGATCTGTTCGAGCCATTTCCGGAAGAATTTTCGCGCCGTGTCACTGATCGCATTGCAGATATACTGTTTGCCCCTACAGAAAAAGCCATAGCCAATTTACGTAACGAACGCGTAACCGGGAAAATATTCCATACTGGCAATACGGTCGTCGATGCCTCCATTCAAATACAGCCACAACACATTCCATCTATGCACAACACCGTCATTGCCCAAGCACACAGGCAAGAAAATATCAATTCACCTCAGCGCATGCAGCATTTCATTAATATCCTCAATGCCATAGACCAGCCGGTACTCTTAATCTCACATGAGAATTTGGAGCACAAATTGCAGGAAATGGGGCTCTGGGATCAATTAGATCACACCAAGATCTCCCATGCACCGTTAATGGAATTCAAAGACTTTATTTCTCATCTCACTTCTTCGAAAGGCATTATTACTGATTCTGGCGGCCTTATGGAAGAATGCGCTACCTGGCAAATCCCATGCCTTGTCTTCCGCCAGAGAACGGAACGGCCAGAAGCCATAGAAGCTGGGTTTGCAGAAATCGTGTTAGAGAAAGACCCTGCATTCGTGAAAACATTTCTGAACAAAGACTTTTCACAGCTCAAAAACCCGTTCGGTGACGGAACGGCCAGCCAACGGATTGTGGACGCAATACTCGCAGAATTGCCGCATATTGCGCCAGCCACTGCGTCACAACAAACGGCACGGACAGTGCCGCACCCGAACACACCTTCATAAAAGTAACATCTCCGTGCTTCATATGCCAGAACTGGTGACGCCACACGGCGGTACGCTGCATGAATTGCGAAAAGAATGGGAACGTGATGCGTTAAATGAACGGATTAAGGATCTGTCATCCCTGAATCTGACCAGACGGCAATTATGCGATCTTGAATTGTTATTGAATGGGGCTTTCTCACCATTAACGGGCTTTATGACTCAAGAGGAATATGATTCAGTGGTTACACATATGCGATTGCCACAAGGCCATATCTGGCCCATCCCGGTAATGCTTGACATTGCTAGTGAGCAAGCGGAGCAATTAAAGGAGCAGCAGGAAGTCGTATTGTGCGATGGTGAAGGTGTGCCGCGAGCCATTATGACAATTACAGATATGTGGCACCCTGACAAGCAAAAAGAAGCAGAAAAGGTCTATGGAACGACTAATACCGAACACAATGGCGTTAAGCGCCTGTTTGAGCACACAGGAGAAGTATACATCGGAGGCCAACTGGAAGGCGCAGAACCAATGCAATATCATACATTCAAAGAATTACGGCATTCACCGCATGAAACGCGCCAGTTGTTTGAAAAATGGGGCTGGTATACGGTAGTTGGCTTTCAGACCCGCAACCCCATCCACAAAGCCCACCATGCAGTCACTATGGAAGCAATGGAACGGACCGGCGCGCAGTTACTGCTCCAGCCAGTGGTCGGCCCAACAAAACCCAAAGATATTGACTATTACACCAGAGTACGCTGTTATCAGGCCGTATTGCCCTACTATCCGCAAAAATCCACAATGCTCAGCCTGTTACCATTGGCAATGCGTATGGCTGGTCCCCGAGAAGCGCTGTGGCACGCCATTATTCGAAAGAACTATGGCTGCTCCCATTTCATTGTAGGACGGAATCATGCCGAACCCGACAAAGACAGCCAAGGCAATGCCTTCTATGCGCCATATGAGGCACAAGAGCTGGTACAACGGTATGCTGATCAAATCGGCATTACTCCAGTCTGTATTGAAAACATGGCCTATGTCAAAGAAGAGCAGCGCTATATGCCACAATCACACATCTCTGACAACGCTACATCGTTACATTTGTCTGGCAGAGAACTACGACGACGGTTACGAGAAGGTATTCCCATTCCTGACTGGTTTTCCTTCCGGGAAGTCATCCAAGAGCTACAGAAACAATACCCAGATCGCTCACGGCAAGGATTTACTGTCTTTCTGACCGGCCTTCCTTCGTCAGGCAAATCCACGGTGGCCCAGGCCTTATACGCCAAATTGAAAGAAATCTCAGACAAGCCAGTCACGCTGTTAGACGGCGATATTGTGAGACGACATCTATCAAACGAACTAGGCTTTTCCAAACGGCATCGCGATATCAATATTCGCAGAATTGGCTTTGTCTCGTCCGAAATTACGAAAAACCGCGGTATTTCCATCTGTGCCCCAATAGCGCCATACGATACGAC
>JAHENU010000108.1 GCA_018609855.1 Candidatus Nanohaloarchaea archaeon
AGGAAGTACCGGATCCAGTCAGCACTACATCCATATTTGCTGTAATTGTTTCTTGCAATTGTGCCAGAGTGGCATACTGGTCAGTCTCCAATGATTGTTGTAACCGCCGCACTGTCAACGGAATCTCATATATCTCTTTCTCCATATAATGCGTAAAATCACCTGCAATAGTCTCTAACGCCCCCCATTCAAACGTCTGAGGCGTTTTGTCTATTGTGGCACCATCGCTATTATAATATACAATACCAGTTGGCCGGATAACGGCACACTCACCATCATCAAGAAAGACAGCTTGCTGCGTCACATGCGAGAAAGCATTAATGTCTGAGCCAATATACCACCCTGCCGTCCCATATCCAACAGCCAATGGCGAATCACGTTTCGCCACCCCAATCGCACCACTCTCTCTATCCAAAAGAGCACAGGCATATTCCCCTTCCAATGTGTGCAGACACCATACCACCACTTCTTCCATTGTTGCACCATTAGCCAACCATTCTTCACACAAGTGCGCTATAACTTCAGAATCCGTCTCGGACTGAAAACAATGCCTTCTCTGCTTCAGAGTCTGACGCCAGGCGGCATGCTGCCGCACAATACCATTATGCACCACCGCAATGCGCTTATCACAACTCAAATGCGGATGAGCATTGGACTGTGTGACAGCACCGTGGGTTGCCCAGCGAGTATGCCCAATGCCAGCAATACCATCCATTGTCTGAAACTCGCACTGCTGTTGCACCGACACAATGCCCCCAATACCTTTCTGCACCACTATTTCAGATGCATCGGCGACGGCAATACCGGCAGAGTCATAGCCTCGATACTCTAACCGCCGTAATGCTGTCAGTAGCTCTGCCCCCAGTGAATTTTTTTCTGCTGGTGCATTCCTCTCTACCGGTACATAGCCAACAATACCACACATGTCATATCGCCTTGTCGCACATGTATTCTCTACTTGCCCCTTTACTCCCCACACCTTAAATACGTTGTTCAGACGAACATAAGAAGGATACAATACCATTCATAGCGGATTTAAAAATAGCAGCAGACAATTCCTGCACACCTGTTCTGGTACTCCCAAATTATTATAAAATTCATTATAACGCTCAAAAAACAGTAATATGGCTCGCCTCCTCAAATCCAAACAAGGCAGACAATGGGTTACGCCTGCCCATATCACCCATGACCCCACAGATATCAAGCCTTTGTTACAACAGACAGCTTGGCGCATTTTACACTGTCTTGCTGAAACAGACAAATACCCAGCCCAAATTGCAAATGAATTACATATACATGAACAGACCGTCTACTACCACATACGACAATTAGAACGTGCTGGCATTATTCATGTCGCCCGCACAGAGGAACAACACGGATCTCTCACCAAATATTACACGCTCGACACCTATGCATTTGCGCTGGAACTCCCGTATGGAGAAGAAAAAACACTCAATCGGCCAATTACGGAAGCTGATACGACCACAACAACCTTTATTTCTCCTCACGTTTCTGGAGGGCAACTCAACACATCTATTGTCGTCGGTTCACCGGACCCGCATGGCCCCTACCAGGTCCGCGGCCGTGATGCCCACTGCGCTATTGACATTGCCGCCTTCCTTGGCCAGTATGGCACCACTGCCTCTCGTTTTTTAACACAGCTGGATGTCTCCGTCAAAGCACAAGGCAATATGCACGGCAATCATGTACTTGTTGGTGGGCCTTTAACCAACCTAATGACTGGAGATATCAACGCATATTTGCCTGTACAATTTGTAACAGAACACTTCCCTTTCCATCGCCTCCATTCCGAGTATACAGACACTGTCTACAGCGACCCGTTGATCGGTGTGATTGAAAAATTACCCAATCCAGTTTCCCCAAACCATTCTATATTACTTATTGCCGGCAATCGCTATCCTGGCACCATAGCGGCTATTCTCGGCCTTACTTCCTACACCGATACCATACTGAGCCAATACACGGGAGAAGACCGCTGGAGTTGTGTGGTGCAGGGGAAAGATCTTGACGGTGATGGTTCTGTCGATGATATTGATGTATTAGAATAGTTACGCTTCTTTCAGCTGCTGTGAATCCTCTTGGCGCTTCCGCCGCCACTCTTGCCAACGCTCCACCAATCTATCTTTCAGATCAACAGGCCAATACGGCGACCGTAATAGCAGATTGGTGCCTTCCCAAGCCGTCACATCTACATACTCCTTTCCTGCAACAGTGATAGCACCAGTCTGATGCTGTGACACTGTTTCGTCATTAGAAACGTTTTGCACAGTGTAAGATGTATTTTCTATTACCATGCCTACTGTGACCGCCCCATCCAGCACATATACTTCTAAAGAAGTTTCCCGCTCTCCAATATGCCTTATTGCATCTACATGTACCTGTGCCCGCATACCAGCAACCTATAGGATAGCTCCCCACATATTTAAATCCTCTCACCCTATATAATTACCATGAGCCCTGATAACGACGAACCCAAACGCCGGAAAAGTAAGAAAGAGAAGCAAAAGGAAAAGCAAAAGTATGGCAAATACAAGACCGGAGGAGAACACCGAGCTGATGCTCCCGGCAAAAATGCAGAAGGCCTCACAGAAGAAGAGCTCAAGCGCCTTAAAAAAGACAGCTAACTGTTCACCTGTTCGCTAGCAGCCGAACAATTACCAAACTTTCATAAAAGAATGAAAATATTCCCTCTGTATGCGCAATTCCATAACATTTCTCTTGCTTGCCGGTACATTATTACTGGTATTCGGCATATTAGTAGCCACTGAGGTCATTATGCCTACTACAGACGATCGCACTGAAACGCCGACTGAATCAGCTACGAGCCCCATTTCCCGATTCAATTCACAGCAAGAATTGAATAATTTCGTCCAATCTGCCCAAAGTACACGAGAATATGGTCTGTCTAGCGGCTTTCAACAACAGGCAACACGCCGATTGGAAAGTGCCGATGCTGGTGGAACAGCAGCAGGACCCAGTGGCCGCGACTATTCCACTACTAATGTTCAGGTGGCCGGTATCGATGAGGCAGATATCGCTAAGAATGA
>JAHENU010000109.1 GCA_018609855.1 Candidatus Nanohaloarchaea archaeon
ATTCTCATCTGTCCAAACTTTATGATAAGGCAAACTTCGGAGATAATCGTCCGCCGTATCTGCACCTCCGTTTCCGTCACCGTCAACCAGCCCGCTCTCACTGTCGTCATAGAGGATATTCTCCAGCGCATCGTAATAGTAGTAATCCCCGTCGAAATGTTCCGGGGCCTGCGCCTGCACGCCATTGAACGTGAAAGGCTTCCAGCTTATCAGGATATACACGTCATCACCACTTCGCGTCCAGAGCTGGTAATGCTTCGGCGCCTCCACCTGCAGGTCGCCTTCCGTCCCGTCGAATGTAATCGAGGTGCCGTCTTCGTATTTCGTGGAGTCTTGGGGATCGCAGTATCCAGTAATCGTCCCGTCCGGCTGGCGCATACAGCGAAGATGCGCATCCTGTACCGGATAGTTTGTGTAATCCGTTGCGACGAAAGATTTATTTATAATTATACCTTTCTGCATGGTGTCGTTCGCCTGATCCCATTTCACGCCGTAGACGACAGCTCCTAAAGATAACAGATACTGTGAATCAGGAGATACATACACATCTTTCGTGCCACTGGAAAAATCAACTAAGCTATCGCTATTAGTCGATGCGCGTACAGTATCTATTACAAGCGTAGAAATATCGCTGAGATGCGCCGTTCCGACCACCCATTGCGTAGCGGTCTGATGCCTGACAACAGCAATAAACACATCGGTACCGCCGGTGCTGTACCCCTCATTCCCGCCTAACGTGCTGTAGCCGACAACACTGTCCAGCGAAAAGTTATTTGTACCCGTTGTTTCAGTAGTCTGATAAAGCAGATTTTTGAAAAGATCACTCATAATCGGGGAAGCCCTCAATCGTTATTTCGCCTTGAACCGCAATCGGCTGGTCATTCTGTTTGTCACTGTCGTAAGTGCCCCAGATAACAATACGCAACAGTTTTTTCCGTGCACCGTCCACTAACGTATCTGCTTTGTTAAGGACAATATGTCCAGTGCTCGATGGTGAGCTGATCTCTACAGCATCACGTCCGTTTACAATGTTGCCTTCCCGATCAAACAAAGACCAGTACAAAGTCTTCGGCGGGGTGGCATCTCCGTCTTCATTCGTAACGGTGTACTTAACAAAACCACCACCGCCGTCTGCTAAACGTTCGTCAAAATCAACTGTTACTGCCATAATCAGTTCTCCGGTGCTACGAGTTCAAGCGCAATTGTCGGCTGTTTAATTTCTAAATCTACACTCGGCTGTTTTAGCTTCAGACCTATATTCGGCTGTGACAAAGACAATGAAATATTCAAGTATAGCGGCTTATCCTCTTTTCCCGCTGTTTGAAATAGCCCACCCGGAAATGGTGTGCTTGCTAATGGACCTAAACCTACCATTATTCAGACCTCTTGCTGTGCCAGAACCTCTTGTCTATAAATTCATTTACATCGTCATTCCATTGTAAGCCGAACTCTTTAACAGCCAATCTTATCTCTTCGTATGCACCATTTACTATAAACCTTACAGGACAAATTACACGCACTCGTGAACTGTGGTCCTGCAGATATTCGAGACGCTGATAGTGCGTATTAACCCAGTTGCTCCAGCTTTTCACTGAATTATATGCACGCATAAAGCCCGTTTTCTGACAGCTTCGTGCCGTATCCTCAACATTCCTCTCAACAATAATCCAATACGCGTCAGGAAAAGCTGACAGCCACAGCGGCCAGTTCCACGTTATCTTCGGGTCTTTGAAAAACCACGGTGATTCGCCGTCCCAGCCTTGGCTTACAAGCGAGTTCCATACTTCAGTATAAAGCAGGTTCGATTCGTGTACGCTTGGCCAATCATGCTCGCTTACAACCGGTCCCGGCACTGGTGCTTGTCCCATCATATCATAACCGTTACGTACAAGCCATCCCTTATTGATGTTTACCAGCGCACGGTTTTCAAACTGACCTTTCGGATTATTGCGGTTCGCCCCGCGCATATCACCGCCGAACGCGCCTGACGCATGAATTATTCCAGCAGTAGCACTTGTACCGCTTCGCGGAGGACCTGTAATAAGTATCGGCTGTTTCATTCGGGAAAACTCCAGTATTTCTTCATAAACGGTTCATCACGCACTTCATGTGGGCGCGGGCGTCCATGAAAATGGACCACTCGACAATCTTCAGGAAGCCCGTATTTCTTTACATACCATTTATAACTGTACAATGTGCCGGGCGCTACGTTCTGCCATGTGTCCACATTTTCAGGCATATAGCGTCGATAGAAAAACCGTTCTTTGCCTTGGAAACAGTTACGATAGTACCAGCCGAGCAACCATAAGCCTTCACAACTCTCCTTTTCAAAACTGACAAAGCCCCCGCCTGCAAGTCCGTAACCGCGACCGAGATTGCCCGGTCCGCACCAAATGCCTGTATAATCTGTAAACGGCTTCAGACTTCCTGTAAACACCATGTCGAGATCAACCATAATAATACGACCGGAAAATTCATTGTCGGGATGATAAGCGTAAAGCTTTTTCATGTTGCCGGGCATTTCCTGAAGCACCCAGTTCGGCATTCTTATCCAGTCAGGAAGCTCAAGATGCGGATTACAATACGACCACGTATCGTTCAATACGTAAAAATTGTATGGTACGGGCATTTGCCGTTCCAGCATTCCCGCCATACGCAGGATATACTCATGCTTCCATTCTCCACACCAGTTGCCCCATAGAAACGCAATCACTGTAATCGGTTCGTTGTTATCCATAATATTCCCCCAACCACGGAATTTCGTTTATGTAGTCAGCAGGGTCTTCAGGACCGCTGAAGAATATCAAGCGCGTTCCATAGCCCGGCGGAATCTGACGGGGGTCTTTCAACAGTGCCTGACCGTTGTTTAATATACCGTCTTCATGCGTCCAGACACCGATATGTTGCTGTCGTTCAGGCGGAAGCTGTGTCAGTTTATAGCTTATCCAGCGCTGGTCTGTACCGACCTTAAAGCCCGCGGCACGTGCGGGTCCGTGCGCGTAGCTCGTCATAATTCTGATCTTCGGCCCGCTTTCGGATTTGCGCTTGTGTTTTTTTGTGATAGTTTCAATAAGGTCTTCACGACGGAAGTCTGTCCAGAATTCAGGGAATGCGCCGGGGTCCATCATCCACATACTTCCTTGAATACGTTTATCCACCTTATACAGAACAAGCGGTTCAGTGCGGCCCAGAATAGGATCAAGATTGCCGGTTACAACACAATCCA
>JAHENU010000110.1 GCA_018609855.1 Candidatus Nanohaloarchaea archaeon
AACTCGGAGCTAAGCAACTCATGGAAAGGGCTGTTGATCATAACAAAACCACAGGAAAGTAAGATTGCAGAGACGGCAGAGATTACTATGCCTGGCACATATGCGGTGAAAGTTGTATAGGTGATATGATGGATTATTCAATATTGCAGGAGAGAGACAATCCGTTAATGCATAGAAAAGAAGTTATTCTGCAGATACAGCATGCCGGAGCGCCAACACCGTCTCGTGAAGAGATGCGGAAGCAATATGCTGCCTCAGAAGGTGTTTCTGTAGAATGTGTCGAGTTAGTTTTTGTGGTTACGGATTTTGGTACTCACACCTCCCGAGCCATTCTTCGGGTTTGGAATACACCCCGTGAAGAACTACAGCCTACAGAAGATGCAGGTGAGAGTGAAGAGCAAACGTCGGAGGGATCATAATGCCGAAGCATGCGAAAGTTGATGTGTATTCGAAGTATGATGAGAGCGGTCAGTTTTCTGGTGAACGCTGTCCACGTTGCAATGCAAATTTTGCCAACCACACCGATCGAAAAATCTGCGGCAAGTGCGGTTATGCGGAGATCAAGAAGACTGAATGAGTGATTGTGTCCAGAGATCGTTGTACGGTGGCACTGTGATAGTGTACTGTGGTGATCTAGGTCTCACAAATTCTTCAAATGCCTGTACCCATTCTTGAGGCGGATTATCGCCAGCTATTTTCTTTAAAACGGCGTCAAAATCTTTTCTTGGCACAGTATAGGTGCTATCTCCTGTTGCATGATCCACACGGTCGAATTGAGCAATACGAGGACGTTCTGTATTCCGTTCCTCTAACAGTTCATGAATGTCGTCACAGATTTCATTAACCTGATACCGATGTAAATCAAGCTCTCCCTGTGGTGGCCGACTGTTTGGATTTAAGCTGAGAGAGACTGCCTCACCGTCAGCAGTGGCTTTGGTTGGATAAAGCTTTTCTACAGTGAAAAGGTCATCGACTATAAAACAACCGTCATCGGCATGTTTCCATCTATTGTCTATTTTCAAATCATCCCAGTACATATGTAAGGGAACTGACCGTTCTGTGCCAGTGCGTCGATCTTGGTATGTATCTGTTGCATGTTCCATCCGTCGACAAACATCACCTAACGCGCCTTTGGCTGTACTGTGCCGCACATAATGGGTATTTGGTATATCGCCGTCCCATCCCAATTGTGCCAGCTGTGACCCAAGCCGCTTACCTGCCCGTATGCGGTAGAGCCATTGGTTTGGGATGAACTGCATTATGTATCACTTAGTAATAGTAACTTTTTCCTTAAATATTTTGTGTTCTGTGAAGGGGTATGGCATATACCTATACTTTAGGGATTGAATCAACAGCACACACACTTGGTATAGGCATTATGGCAAACGATACAGTTCTAGCTGATGTTAGGTACATGTACGAGCCAGAGTCAGGTGGCATTCATCCTGCTGATGCTGCACAGCATCACACTCATCATGCTCAATCGGCTCTCTTTGCTGCATTACAGGAAGCCGATCTGTCAATTACCGATCTGTCAGCCATTGCCTTTGCTCAAGGACCTGGTCTTGGCCCGTGTCTTGATGTAGGAGCAGTCATGGCCCGAACATTGGCATTATCTTTAGACATACCCTTAATAGGTGTCAATCACCCGTTGGCCCATATAGCCATTGGTTTGTGGACGACTGGACTTACAGACCCAATAGTTGTCTATGTTTCAGGAGGCAACTCACAACTTCTCGCATTGTCTCACCAGCAGTATCGGGTGTTTGGAGAAACATTGGATGTTCCGATTGGCAATGCATTAGATAAGTTTGCACGGACTACCGGTATTCCCCATCCAGGCGGCCCAGAGATCGAACGAAAGGCACAGAATGGTTCACAGCTCATTCAATTGCCATATGTGGTGAAAGGAATGGATTTTTCATTCTCAGGTTTGTTGACACAGGTTCAGCGTAAATATCAGGAAGGATATGCCATAACAGACCTTTGTTATTCTTTTCAAGAATATACCTTTGCTATGCTAGTTGAGGCGACAGAGCGTGCCTTGGCTTTTTTGGAGAAGGATTCAGTCTTATTAGTTGGTGGTGTCGGCGCTAACCAACGCCTCTGTGATATGTTTACAACTATGTGTAGAGAACGTGGTGCTCAATTTGTCGCCTGTCCGATGACCTATGCGGTTGACAATGGTGTTATGATTGCCTACCTTGGCTGGCTTCAGTATTGCAATGCAGAGACAACCTCTCTCGCTGCAAGTACGACCGACCCGCATTGGCGTTCTGATGAGGTCACTGTGACATGGTAACAACAAACAGCGTAATTTTATATCCTGGCTGTTCGCACACGAGTCATGGCAGAACTATCGGGACTCTTGTTCGATGTTGGCACGGTACTGATTGCTGCGGCGTTAATGGCCGGGGTTGCCCGCCTGTTACGGCAGCCATTGATCATTGCCTACATTGTGGCGGGAATATTGGTAGGCCCGTCTGTACTTGGGTTAGTGAATGATACGAATGTTATACAGTTATTTGCAGAGTTAGGTATTGCCTTTCTTCTCTTTATTGTTGGACTGGAATTGGATGTGCGAAAATTACGTACGGCCGGCTTAGTCTCCATTACCGCTGCATTTGTCAAAGTGACTGTTGTCTTTACCTTTAGTCTTGGTGTCGCTTTGTTACTCGACTTTTCTACGATACATGCCATTTACATTGCTTTTGCGCTAGCGTTTAGTTCTACAGCAATCGGTATTAAGTTACTTGGGGATAAAAATGAACTCAATACACTTCATGGTCGTATTGTTGTGGGAGCGCATTTGGTACAAGATATATTGATTGTGTTTGCTTTATCAGCTTTATCTGTTATTGATCAATTTTCTTTAATTGTGCTATTGTCTGCTTTAGCGAAAAGTATGGGACTGTTAGCATTTGCCCTTTTGCTGAGCAGATTTCTGATACCTCGTGTATTGAAGGCGGTAGAACGTACACCAGAACTTTTGTTTCTTGTCGCTACCTCTACTTTATTTTTGTTTATTGGCTTAAGCTCTGGATTAGGATTTTCTATGCCAGTCGGTGCATTTATTGCCGGTCTTAGTCTTTCAGCTTTTCCGTATAATATTGAAGTAATTTCTCGAGCGAAACCATTACGAGATTTCTTTGTGATTATCTTTTTTGTCTCGTTAGGTATGGTGATTGACTTAGGTGGTATTCGTGCTATGCTTCTCCCGTTGCTCGTATTTTTGGCAATCGTCCTCATATTAAAGCCATTATTAATTGCACTGGTCTCCCATTTACACGGCTACGGCAGTAAGATAGCTGTTAATACAGGTCTGTCATTGGGCCAAGTCAGCGAATTTGCTCTGGTTGCCGCCAGTGTCGGCGTGACGGCTGGCCATATCTCCCAAGAGGTGTTTTCTCTTATCACTGCTTTATTGGTGAGCAGCTCATTTTTAACGACCTATCTAATCACATATGATAAGCAGGTGGCTGACTGGGTGTCACGATATCTTATTAGTGATAGATCTGTCGGTATTGAACAAGAGTTAGTACATGTTCCAGATACACTGGAGAGCCATATCATTTTATTGGGCGCACATGAGAAAGGGAGACGGCTTTTAGAGCATTTAAAAGGAACTGATACTGACATAGTGGCAGTAGAGTACGATCCGGAACTTGTGCGGAATCTAAGAGCAAAAGGGATTTATTGCGTATACGGTGATGCCAGCAATCCTGAAGTATTGGAACGGCTGTCATTCAAACAGGCAGCTATGGTGATTTCCACTATTCCTGATCGAGAGGATAATCAAATGATAGTTGGTAAGATTAAAGAAGAAGCGCCGGCTGTGATCGTGTTTGCGAATGCTGAAGACGTGGAGACAGCTATGTCTTTATATGATCTTGGTGCTGATTATGTGCTCTATGATAAGATGGTGGCGAGTGAACGGCTATTGGATATTATTCAGACAGTGGGTGAGAGTCGGCAGCAACTTGAATCATTACGACACCGACAATTACGTGAATTAGAGCATAGAAAGGAAGAGGAGCTGTTGCAAATGCATGCACCAGCCTTTTTGAAGAGCATACAGCGCCGCATTCATGCGAAAGAGCGTCGGTTGAAAGCAAACAATTACAAGGATTGAGGGACTAGAATGGCGATGATTGATTCATTATTTGTGGAGTTAGGCATCATAATCGCCGCTGCCACTATTGGAGCTTATGGGGCACGATTATTGCGACAACCACTCATAATCGGTTATTTACTATCAGGAGTGGTGATTGGGCCTCAGGTATTACAGTTAGTGTCGTATGAAGATGTAACTTCTGTCTTTGCAGAACTTGGCATTGCTTTTCTCTTGTTTATCGTCGGATTAGAATTAGATGTTCGCAAATTACGCACTGTCGGCAGCGCTGCGCTCACACTTGGCTTAATACAAACACTATTTATCTTCGGTCTTGGTTTCTTTTTGGCATTTTTCCTTGGCTTTGGGTCACTCCCCTCCATCTACATTGGCCTCATGCTTGCTTTTAGCTCCACAGCCATTGTCATCAAACTGTTTACAGATAAAAACGAAATCGATTCGCTCCATGGCCGTCTTATTTTAGGGATATTGTTGGTGCAAGATATCCTCGTTGTCATTGCCTTATCCGTCTTGCATACGCTTGATGCCTTTACTATGACGGTACTGGCTACTTCTCTGGTGCAAGGAATTGGCTTAGTAGTGTTTGCTGTATTACTGAGCCAGTATGTTATCCCTTCTATCTTACGCCGCGTTGAACACACACCGGAATTAGTGTTACTAGTGTCCATTTCCACATTATTTGCCTTTGTTTCACTTAGTACTGTGTTGGGATTTTCTTCCGCTATTGGCGGACTGATTGCCGGTTTAAGTCTGTCTACTTTTCCATACAATGTTGAAATAATGACACGAGCCAAATCACTGCGCGATTTTTTTGTCGCTATTTTCTTTGCCTCATTAGGAATGATAGTTGATTTTGCTGGTTTACAAGCACTGGCAGGCCCGTTCCTTCTTTTTGTTCTTGTAGCTATGGTGCTTAAACCACTATTTCTGTCTTTGATGACGCGTTTGCATAACTACGGGAGCGGTACAGCGTTCACCACCGGCTTCGGACTTGGCCAGATTAGTGAATTTTCTATAGTTATAGCCTCTACTGGCCTGTCACTCGGTCATATAGATGAACAGATATTTAGTATCAGTGCTGCCTTGCTAGTGGTCACCGCGCTTGCTTCTACTTACTTTATAACTTATCATCAGCGGTTAAATATGTGGCTATTACGATCTTTATATCGCCAAGTAGAACGATCTGCAGTCGATAAAGAGACAGCACACATCCCACAGCATTTACAAAATCATACAATCGTATTAGGATTGCATGAACGAGGAAGGCAGGTTTTGGAATATTTGCAGGAGAAAGGAGAAACAGTGGTAGGAGTAGACTACAATCCTGATCTTGTCCGCTATCTGCACACCTCGTCTTTATATTGCGTTTACGGCGATGCTAGAAATCCTGATGTGCTCTCACACGTACAGTATTCGCATGCCAGTTTAATTGTATCTACTTTACCCTCACATGAAGCAAATATGCATCTCCTCAATGCTGTGCGCTCGCATGAATCACCTCCGTATATTGTTGTTTCTGCTGACAATCCGCATGATGCCTTAGAGCTATATTCGTCAGGTGCTAACTATGTGATTTATGATAAGATGGTAGCTGGCCAGATGCTTGTCAATATTGTCTCACTAGTTGATGCCGATGCTTCAGAATTGTCAGAAGCGCGTGAACAGCATATACATATGCTGGAACAGCGGTTGGCGGAGGAAGAACGGTATACAGATACACCAGCATTTTTAAAAAGACGATCGCGTCACTAATTTATATGACTTCCCGCTTGCTCCATCGTGGTGCGGAGGCGGTTGTGAGACAAGAAACGGACACTGTAGTGAAAAAGCGCATACAGAAACCCTATCGTCATCCATCACTTGACACACATTTACGAGAGGAACGCACAGCTACCGAAGTACGCATCCTTCAGAAATTGCATCAGATAGGTGTGCCAGCTCCCACGGTGCAGGAGCATACAAAAGATACTGTAGTAATGGACTATGTGCCAGGGGATCTATTAACTCATGCGCTGACACAGATAGAGGAGCTGACGGCATACGGGCAACAGTTTGGCCGACTATTGGCGCAAATGCATGCGCATGATATTGTTCATGGAGATACAACCCCTCATAACGTGCTGGTGTGGGAAGACACTCTCTATATAATTGATTGTGGATTGAGCTATCATTCTCAGCGTGATGAAGATAAGGCAATGGATTTACATGTATTACGACAAGCTATGGAGGCAGCTTACCCCTCTCTCTGTCATTCCTTTTTTACCGCTGTAATTGACAGGTACAAGCTTTACTATGAGAATGCGGCACGGATATTGCAGCGGTTGGAGCAGATTGAATCACGGGGCAAGCACAAATAAAGGCATGCTTAGAGCCACTTCGCCATTAGTGAGGTGTGTAGTAACCAAACGAAAGTAATATAATCCATGAACATCATATTAACTGTATGGTGTCGCTGTCAACTGAACTCCTTGGGCAGAGCATTTGGATTTATCTATATGTATTGATTGTGTTGATTGTGGCCGCTATTGTTGGGAAAACTGCATCCTATTTAATTGAATACTGGTTGAAACGGCGGTCATTGCAATCGAAAACAAAAATTGACGATGTGCTCGTACATACGCTTGATAAACCAATCATGTACCTAGCTATCCTTATAGGCATACGAGTTAGCATTCAAATCCTCACATTTTCACCACGGGTTACTTATTTTTTGAACAACACTATTGCTATTCTATTCATTCTTTTCTTTGCGTGGGTCGTTTCCCGCTTTGTTACTGTAGTGATTGATGCATATGTGCAACAATTGGCGGTTAAAAGTGATACAAGATTGGACAATCAATTAATCCCTATCATTAACCGGGTTATTCGCATTGCCATTTTTGCTATTGCTATCACCATCGCTTTGGATAGATTTGGCTACGACATTACTTCGATAATTGCCGGCTTAGGTATTGGAGGTTTGGCTCTTGCGTTAGCAGCACAGGAGACGTTGCAAGATGTCTTTGGTGGCTTTTCCATTTTTTCTTCTAAGCCATTTCTGGTTGGTGATGTTGTTTCGTTCCAAGATCGTCTTGGAGTAGTCGAAGAAATTGGGATACGATATTCGAAAATTCGGCAGTTCGATGGGCGTATTGTAACCGTTCCTAACAACCAGCTGGCATCAGCGGTGGTAGAAAATTGGAGTACGGAACCTTCCCGCCGTGTCAATCAAGTGATTGGCCTTACCTACGATACATCCGCTGATGGTATTCGGAAAGCTAAAGAAATTCTAGAAGAGATTTTTACCGAGACCGAAGGCGTTTCTAGTGACGATTATCGTGTGACCTTTGAAGGCTTTGGTGATTTTGCATTACAATTGAGAACAATTTATTTCATTACCGATCAAGAGAATATTTTTGAAGTTATGCACGATGTGCATTTGAAAATCAAGGAAGAATTTGACAAAAACGGTTTGGATTTTGCCTTCCCCACACAGACAATTCATCTCAAGCGGTCGGATCCGTACTCTGAAGAATAGTGACAGCGGCTGATGCACTTATGTGTCTGGCTTTGCGTCTTCAGCCAGTGTACAGATATGTGGCAATCCCCGATATCGTTCACCATAATCAAAGCCGTGTCCGACAATGAATTCGTTCGGAATAGAAAAGCCGACATATCGGGCATCAACATTTGGCCGTACTTGCTCCCGGTCAGGTTTTTCCACCAGTGCAGCGACACTGATGGACCGCGGTTCGTATAGCTGAATGAATTCGACCAGCGTATTGAGTGTTGCTCCTTCATCAATAATGTCTTCGACAACTAACACATAGCGATCATAGTACAGCTGAGGTGCCCATCGCCCAATCCAGAACTCTGCCTGGCACTGGATGTTGTCCTGTCACCATACCGATAGCTATTGGATTCCAGCTAGGTGGGATCCAGCGTACAGTTCTCTGCATAGACAAGATCATTCAATACGGGCAAGCCATCCTGAAATGCGTATTGTGCAGTTATGCCCTCTGTCTGCTGGTATTCTCGTGAAATATTAGTGGTCATCATTTCTATTTGCTGCTGCCGCTCTTCCGCAATAATGAGCACCGCATCAAGATCTCCGTAGAATTGAGCAGGAATGCCACTGAACTGATCTATTCGCCGTTTCCACCGCTCGTCTACGGAAACGGGATATTCCGTGGAACAGAGAGGGATCGGTGGTATCTGAAAGTTTTGTAGTGTGTCGGCGTTTGTTACTACGTTTCTTCAGGTTCTGTGAGTACGCCATTTCGTAACAACGGCCCTCTGTCCAGATCCACGTTCGCGCCAATGACCACCAAATCCTGGTGATAGTCCGCATCGTTATCGCCGCCATAGCTTTCATTATTGCCAAAAGCGATATGCGCGCCGGGAATCTTTTCGGCCGTGATAGTTTGCTGTGCCCATTGTTCTGGATTATTTTCTAACGCCGTATTCGTGCCAATCCCTAATTCAGCCAACTGTCTTCGTTTGTGCAACGTTTCTTCTGTGACTGTATTGTCTTCAAACAGCTCTTCATGGAGTCTCTGTGACATGGTAGTGTCTGTAAGCACCTGTGTGGCATACCCGTCCACTACCTGCACTTTCACCTGCTCTCCTTCATAGAGGCCAACTAACACCCCTTCACCACGATATGTCAGACCAATACTTCCTTCTCCGGCTGGAAGATTAGCAAATGTGCCTGGTTGTGACAAATCAGCCAGATCAGGATGCGCCTCTCCTTCAAAATAGACAATAAGTTTTGTGCCATTTGACGACCAGATTTGTGCCCATTGTGCTTCGTCCAAACGCTGCGCTATTTCTTTAGATCTAGCATTAACATGACTATAGTCCTTAGTTAATGGCCCACTATTTTCCATCATGGCTGCCGTCAGTTCTGGAGACGTCATAATTCTGGCACCAGCTGCTGACGCTTCGCGACGTGCTTTTGTGTGAGAAATAGAATCCCAAGTTAACAGTATGTTCATATCATGCTCCTGCATAGCTTCAGCAATGTATGTAGGTGGCTCTGCGCCATGTGCAAAGGTGGCTGGGAAACGGTGGAAAGAGACGGCGTTATAACCGAGCTCCTGCGCGCGCTGATAGATGTAGTAGGCCATAGTGCTAGTTTCCTGTCTTTTTTGCAAACTGTCTTCAGAAAGCTGAGATCGTTGCTCTTGTAGTACAAATGACGTTACAATAGGATTGATTCATTATACTGCGCTTTGAAAATGTTGTGTAGAATATTATCTATGCTGTCGTAGTATTGTTCTTGTGTCAAGGGAAGTACGTAATCATGCAATTGTTTACTGTCGTCTTGCACCATATGAGCAAACTTCTGGATGTTTTTAAGTAAGTGTTGATACAATGGCTACCGACACATCAGGTTTAAAAATATTGTGATATCGGCTAAGGGTATGACTGCGAAACAATCACAGCAATCAGTAGAACAACGGGTTGTGTCATTAGCCCAACAAGGATACCAACCGAGTCAGATTGGTATGGTGTTGCGCGATGAAGACGATGTGCATGCCGTCAATTCTACGATAGGCAAATCTATCTCTGATATATTAGAAGAGAATGACTTACTTACGGTTCCTGAGGATTTGCAATATTTACAGAAAAAGGCACAACGTATGCAGAACCACCTTGAGTTGAATGAGAAAGATCATTCTACTAAACACGAGCTTGAGCTGACAAATGCACATATTCGTCGATTAGCGGCCTATTATAAGAGACAAGGCACCTTACCACGAAAGTGGAGACACAAATAGATTTTTAAGCCATAATACCGTGTATACAATATGGATCAATATACAGCAGTACAGCAGCTTGTTAGTGATTTCTCGTCGTACGTTTCGACAGGCCCTATTCGTGTGGTATCACATTATGATTGTGACGGCATTTGTAGTGCAGCCATAACTTCTTGTGGATTACAAAGACAGGGTATTTCGCATACTGTAACTTTTGTGAAAGAGTTGACGACAGGGGATACAGAATTTTTGCTACAGATACCTGAACCAACAGTGATTTTTACGGACATTGGCTCTGGCCAACTTTCATGTTTGGAACCGCTGCTGGAAACACATACTGTCTGTGTTATCGATCATCATGAACCAGAAAAAGAGAGTGCTGTACCACAATTTAATCCACACCAAGTTGGTGTTGACGGTAGCACTGCTATTTCCGGTGCCGGCACAGCATATCTCTGTATGCGTTCTCTCCAGGAGGAGAATGCCGATCTTGCCCATTTGGCTTTAGTTGGAGCTACCGGCGATATACAAAAGGATGACGGGCATTTTTTTGGCATCAACCAGCACATATTGGAGGAAAGTTTACAACGGGACATTATTGAACAAAAGCAAGGATTGACAGTGTTTGGTAGAAATAAAAGACCGATTCAGCAGGCTTTAGCTTACACAACTGATCCGTATTTACCTGGATTGACTAATAACGAATCTGGTGCGGTACAGTTTCTTTCTGAATTAGGAATACAGTTGCGAAAGAATGGCAATTGGCGAACTGTGCGCGATATGACAATCGAGGAAGAAAAACAGCTGATCCATGGTCTTATCACGCACGGTTTTGATGCTGAACGTATTATAGGTGATGTGTATATATTGCCGAATGGCTGGGAGTTGTCAGAATTTGCTTCTTTGCTTAATGCCTGTGGAAGATTGGAGGAAGCAGAGATAGGAAGGCAAGTATGTCTTGATGCACAATGGAAGCGTGCTTTGGCATTGCAAAAGGAGTACGGAAAAACTATTGGCAAATATTTACGATTGATAGAACAGCACACTATTCCGGTACAACAGTCAGACGTCATGACCATTATTAATGCACGTGATGCGATTCATGAAAACATGATTGGGACGGTAACGTCGATTTATATGAAGAATACGGCACCCATTGTTGGAATTGGAATGGCATATGCAGAGAACAACTTGATTAAACTTTCTGCGCGAGTTACACATGTTGAAGATACTGAATATGATGCTCATGCTATTCTTGCGGATGCTTGCGAACGCTGTGGCGGTCATGGAGGCGGTCATTCATTTGCTGCTGGTGGAAAGATACCGCGCAGCGAAGAACAAAGATTTATAAATATTCTACAGGAGGAATTTCCTTAACTAAGGTGTCATTATGGCAAAAAGTGCCTTTTCCAAAAAGCAATGGTATGATATTGTCGCTCCTGATGTGTTTGACAACACAGTGTGCGGCTCAACGGTGTCCGCTGAACCATCGTACGTTGATGGCCGCACGGTGCTGATGAATTTACAAGAATTGTATCCGGCGTCCAATAAATACTATATGACTGTCGCGTTACAGGTGACAGATGTAGAAGGGACGCAAGCAAAGACTGCTTTGTCACAGGTCACAGTTGCGCGAGATTACTTAGGACGTATCGCTCGTCGTGGCTCGAATAAACTAGAAGTTGTGGCAGATGTGACAACAAAAGACGGCGTTGCATTGCGTGTGAAAGTTGTTGGCATCACCTTGCAGCGAAAAGAACGAGCAGTGTTGCGGAAATTACGGCATGCTATGCATGACATTTTACAAGAAAAAGCACAGAATGCGAATTACCGTGACTTTCTGCATTCTA
>JAHENU010000111.1 GCA_018609855.1 Candidatus Nanohaloarchaea archaeon
CCAGTTCAGCCTCTACTAGCCGATTCAGATGTTCATGCACCGTGGATTTGGACAGCTCCAGCTCACGTGCTAATTGGGTGACTGTCCGTGGCTTGTCTACCAGGGCGTGTAGTATCTGTCGCCGGGTTGTTGACGATAAGGCGTCTAACTGCGCATCAGTCAGGTGTAATTGATCGGCCTGTCGCATAGCTATCTCTTTAATCGTTTTTTTTGCACTATGTTGTCTAGTTCGGTACTGACCGAACATCGTGCGTACTTTTATTAATCCTTTCTTCACTGCCGGATGTGTGATACAATGCGCTTATACCCTACGCAATTCCTATCTATACTGGCTTTGCTGACGCTGGTCATTACTCTGCCGTCAGCCGCGGCAGTTATCGGTCATAACGAGACTGGTGGCGATGTGTCTATTACTGGCGATTCGTCTATCGTTGATACGATGGCAATAGAGACTGTTGACAGCCAATGCGCTTCAGGTGATGAGCAACACCTAGAGCGTATAGGATCCAAAGAGGTGGCTCACGGTATACAGGTTCTGTTGCGAGGAACTGTGTCAGCCCCGAATCCCTGTGCGCAATTGAACGCCACTGTCGTAGATAAGGGAGCGAGTTCTGCTATCAATCTCACCACTACCTCCGGCGATGGGTTCTGTGTTGAGTGTGTAGGCAGCCTCACCTTTACTGCTAACGTCACGCTCAGTGAGACCGGTAACGTATCACTTGTATATGCAGGAGAGCAATTAGGAGAGATAGTAGCTAATCAGGATGCTGTTACTGTCCATACACATAGCAGCAGTGAGCGGTCAACACGAGAGAGGAAACAGCATCAGGACAATACAAGTGCCGAAACACCGCCACAGAATGCGTCTGAACGCAATACGACCACACCACCTGTGCAGGAGACACAGGAATATCGTTTTGGAGACGATGTACTGAAAGTAAAGCCGGTGAAGAACACCTGTCGGTCTGGGGAGTCTATTGACGATGTCACGAGTAGCCGTGTTGATACAACAGACAGTGGCTATAGTATCCAAATTACGGGCCAAATCGACCCTACCTCTGCCTGTAGTACGCTGCTTAGCAATGTGACGCAAGACGGGGATCGGTATGTGGTTGACCTTGCCACGCGTTCGACAGATGAAGGCTGTGTGGCGTGCGTGGGGCAACTCACCTATCGCATTCACGGTTCCCTCGCGGATACAGTGTCTGCTATTGTGGTGCAGCATGGCGGTGAAGAGATGGAGCGTGTGACAGTAGCTTCTCGCCAACCAGAGACCAATATTGTAGACACCGTTATGAGCATTATCCGGCGCATCTTCGGCCTCCGCTAATGCCACGGCAACGCAGTATTTTCCTTTCATACCAGTCAGCCGGTGATGACATGCCGCTTAAATTCGTCCAGAAATCGGCGAAGTGAGAGATGCTGGGAAATGAGATAGGCCAACAACCGTACTATGATGAAAAAAAGAAGGATGGCGGGAAACAGAGATAGGAATGTGAGTGAAGCGGTGTCAGTCAAAACGAAAGAGACTGCCACGGAAATAGCTGGTGGATGCACCATATTTAACAGGTAGATGGCCATGCCAGAGAAAAACACTGAAAACGCCACAACCACTGGCGTGGAGAGCGGCACTACTTGTGTGTACAACTGTATCAAGACAGCGATAATGGCAGCCACGCTATAGGAACCAAGGGCGGTGCGCAGTTTGACCAAATGATGGGAGGCGGCATTGGTAAGTATCATGGTCGAGGAGCCAATTGAGGCAATGAGGACTATGTTGCTCACTGTTTGTTCCTGCACATAGGCCATGACTGCGACAGCAATGCCGGCAATTACTGAAGGGATAAAATGCTTGTGCCACAGATACTTTTCTTCCTCCCAGAGCTGCTGGAAACCCATACCTGTCTTTCCTCAGCGCCAGTATAAAAACGTATAGGTGCTCAGTCTCGTAGTGTTTCATGCGCTCAGAGGTGTTCACCTGTCTTCCTTTCTTGAGTCATGTTCCTCCCTACCCTTTTATTGACGTCTGTCGACATCGTTGGCTTTCAATAGCGGAAGTTTCTGGAGTGTCATGATCTAATAGTATGCACTGTTCTTGGTCTGGAGACAGTGAACGTAAGTCATCGGCCTGAACTGTGAAAAACGAAGACCATCCGATACAAATTTTCAGCTCATTCTCGTAAAGGGTTATCGAACTCTGCACCGCATTCTGGACAGATATTCGTGCTACCCTCTATCAATTTTCCACATTCTGGACACCGGCTGTTTTGAAAGAAATAAATGCCGCGCAAGACGATGCTGCCAAAAATGATGATGGCTCCCACATTCCCTATAGCTCCAAGGACAGGTGATTCAATGGCGACTGGCAATGATATGCCAAGTTGTTTTTGCATGGAAATAGTCAGGAAGTTCGGTAGACTAATGGCAATTCCCGTGGCCATCAGTGTTAGCATTCGTTTTGAAGTGCCGACGAGTTTGTAAAGCAATGACATATGAAATCCTTAACAAGTCTGATAAATAAAAATATCTGTGGTTATTTCAAACCACATCAGCAATCCATTCAGGCAGTTCCTGACTATCATATAGGTGGTGCAGTTGTAGCCTGAATGCTTCATCAGATGGGGTGGCTATGCGAGGAACAGTTCTCTGAAGATATTCAGCCGCTGCCGGATAGCTGTCAACTTCCTCTAGCATGTCGCGAACAATTTGGTGTCGGGCTTGTTGATCATGCTGTTCCTGTTTGTCAAAATGCACTAAATCTATATCTTCTCCAATAACTAAGGAAATTTTTTTCTTGGGATTTAGCACAATATTCGTAAGGTATTCGGCAACCTGCGACATAATTTTATATTGCTTTGATTGAAGATCTTCTTGATCATATTGAGCGTCAAATACTTCAAGCACTTGGGAAAATGCATCTCTTCTTAACTGTTCTCTGTTCCAAGGTTTATTGATTAGCTCATCTGCAAATCTGTGATACTGTGATGCGAAGTTAGGGTAGTTTTCCAGTAATTCTTTCGTACATGCGTTCTCTGACGCCTCTTTATCTGCAACGTAAGTGATTTGTCTTATCTGCCTGTCTTGATCGGAAAAATAATCTCTGTCCCGAGATTGCGTTCTAATATCAATTTCATACAGAACATCGTCATACATTTTTCTCAGAACTACCGGCGCAAAATTAACTGACTCGTCACTGTCCTCAAATCCCGGCGTTTTTCGGAATGAATGGTTTTCGGGATCTATCACTCGCAACATAATCGGATTTTGTCCACCATGCGATAAAGCCTGTGCATCCTCTTTATGAAACTGGTGAGGCGCGATTGGATATACGTCGTGAGCAAATACTGCTTCAGGATCCTGTCCATCGAAAAAAGAATTTAGATCCATCGCCCGATACAAAACTTCTGATTCTTGGCCAAAAACTTCATAAGCTTCCTCTTCCAGTTGTTCATCAGAAACGATTTTTTGGTCTCTATAAAGAGTTTGCACTAAAGTAGTGAAATCTTCCAGTTTTTCACGATAAGAAGCGCTTTCCTGTGCAGGAATTCGAGAAGCAGTTTGTGATATCATTGTTACCACTTTTTAGTAATATTATTATTTACTCCTATTTTTAAATTTTTCTGTTCTGTAGAAAAAATAACATTCATTAAAGGAAACAACCATCTTTTCCACGGAAATTGACAATTAAAATAAAGAGCAAATTCATGCACACCTAACTTAATTGGAAAGAGTGCAGGCCTTCAGAGCCTGTAGAATAGGTTCAAGTCCCATTGGGCGTGCTGGTTTTGAAAATTGCCAAAGACCTTCTTTTGATGTTCAGATCTTCTAATTAGATCCTCCACTTAAATATCACGCGCTCAGAGGTGTTCACCTATCATCATAGATCAGTAAGTTAGGATTCTCATCATCACGTGTCGTGTGAATAGGCATCCTCACCCAATCTTTTTATACACTATTCCTTTACTATCAGATATTCAGAATTACTCCATTTCTGTCGAGATTCTTACTGTGCGACTTCAATAAACGTTTTTAGCATTCTCAGTGTTGAATATTCTATAGACTATAACATCGTTATAGGAAGCAACAGCTTTATAAGGCTTCATTTCTAAGAGAATTTGTGATCTCAATGTTTGAACACGTAAAAGCTAAACTCCAGGAAGCCGGTGAAGTTATGATATTCACTGATGCTGGTGAGCAGCACGAACTTCACTCACACAATGTTACGTTTCATGATGATTCCCGACTGATAGAAGTTGATACAGCTGAAGAAGTACACTGGCTTGATGGCGATAAAATTGAACGGTTCTGGATTCATCGAGAATTCTAGCTACTGTAGTAGCTCCTGTAGCCGGTTAATGCATGTGTCAAATTCAGCTTTTGCTATGTGAGCGCCACATGCATGCTCATGTCCGCCATAATCACCTCGTAAGCCGTCAAAAGCCTTTGGTAGCACAGTATGAAGGTCAATGTCATCAGTCGCCCTGATACTCATAGTATATCGATTACTGTCTGGAAAGGTTTTAGCTACTACCACGGTTTTTCCAAATAAGTACCGTAAATGGTTGGCCAAATAGCCTGTGTAACTATCATGTGCAGCGTACGTAAATACTAGCAATGCATCATTCATTGCAAGTGCCTCCTCTTGCGCTTGGGTAATCAGTTGCTCATATTTCCGCTCCTTCTCCTGATAATGCTGTTGTAAGGATGTGTCTGTGAATACTGTGCGAATATCCTCTATTCTCCGTAGCCGTTCGATATTCGAGTGAATTTCTGATTTCTTCCCTGTTAGGAGAAATGTCAACAATCTGAGCAGATAGCCAAATTGTGAATCAAAATGGATAATGTCCAGATTAGTGCTATTAGTGTCAATTAAAGATGGGAATTGTTCCCGCAATTTTGTAAAGTGCGATGGCAAATAATAATCCCACGCTGCTCCCAGTGCAGAGAGTAATAGCGTTTGAGGATTTGTGTTCGGCAGCAGTGCTTGTGCCAGACAGGCAGTCGGAATATTACCATTTTCTTTTCGTGGATTTACATATTGCGCTCCATATGCCGTTACAGGTGGATGATGGTCAATCCACAGTACCTGCTCTAGTGCCTGAATAACACGCTCCGAGACCATCGGTCGATCAAGTATCACAGCGAGTTGGAAGCCAGTCTCCTGTAATTTTGTAAAATAGAGTTCTTCATCAGATGGTCCACTGAGCAGACATTGGAAATCGATGGCTGGCCATTGACTGTTCAGCAACAGAAAGCTGGCCAATCCATCTACGTCGTTATCGAAAAAGTATAGTCGGCGCGTGACTTCGTCTAGCCGCTGTTGGACAGCTTTCACCTGATCCCTTGAGAGCATAGTTGTATATGTGTGAGAAGGATTAAGTGCGTTATGCTAAGTACTCTTTTATCATCATTGCGTTGCCTGATTCCACAAGAATTCGTAAATAGGGCCAAAGGATTCAGCAGCCAAATGCTCTGATTGTGTCCAAAAGGCTGTCTCCTGTGTCGGATGTACTTGGTCATGCGTTAATGATAACGCCATCTCTCTATTATCCACTGCCGTTAGTCGACCGCGGACTTTGTTATCAGGCAGCTGGCGAATAGTGGCCACATTAGATAATGTTTCATAAGATGAGCGATTGTTTTCCGTCAACGGTGCTAGGACACGTACTTGCACACCGCGCTCCTGTGCTTTCCGCAATACATCATAATGGTTTTCATGTAATTCCCGCAATCCTTTTTCGGTCGTCAGAATTTTTATCTCGCTTTCTGCTTCTTTAAGCATATTCCCGACGTGTTGAAACACGTTATAGCGGCCTTTTAAAGCGCCTGCTAAATCTGATGGGTTTACGAGACTTAACCCTTCGTCATAGACAGAGTTCAGTTCTCCAATATAGTCGCTTTCTTTAAACCGATCAATTTTCTGTAACTGATTTTCATACTCGCCGCGAAATGTTTCCTTTGCGTTATCTAACGCTTCATCCGGCGGCACGGCTACATACTCGCGTGGTTTGGATGGTTTGAGAATGGAAAACCCCATTTGAGCTAAGGATTCGAGTACATCATAGGCGCGAGAACGAGGAACACCAGTCATTTCACTGAGCTCGCCGGCCGTCGAGACACCGCGTGATAGGAGGGCGGTGTATATTTTGCGTTGATACATATTCAGCCCGACTTCGTCCAGTGCATCTAGTGTCTCTTTTGATACAACCATTGGTGTGCCTCCTTAGTACTCTTGTGTCGTATATACCCTTTATGCCTAAACAGGAATATAAATCTTTCCTACATTTTTAAATACTTTGGTCATTACTATGCTTGAGTAGTATATTTCTACACTAGTATCATGCTTCCTTACGAACTAATTTAATTCTGTGTGCTGGGACAAGTATGCTCCTGTAGGCTGCCATCACGCAACGCATGTTCACAAATGCTATACACATTACACAGTTATTGTTGACCATACAGTCGCTTTATCTTCTCTGTGGTGTCAATCTCGTGTGCTGACAGATCGTCTCGAATGTGGACAAGACGAGGGAAACGGAGTGCGTAGCCAGATGCATAAGTTGGGGATTCCTGAATTTCGGCATACGCCACTTCTACTACCACATGAGGGGTAACTGTAACCTTCCTTCCTGTTTGTTCTGTAATTAATGGCTGCAGCCGCTCTGTCATGTCCTGAAACTCCTCTTCAGTCAGTCCAGTTGCCATTTTACCGATTGTCTGTAATTCATCTGTATCAGCGTTACGACAAGCCAATTGATAGGAAGATAGCCAATTACTTCTTTTACCTTCCCCCCATTCTGCGCCGACAATGATAAGATCAAGGTTTTCCATGACTGGCTTGAGTTTGACCATATGCCCCACTCGTGACCCAGGTGTGTAGGCTGCATCAAGATTCTTAAGCATCATACCCTCATGCTTTTCCTGTAAGGCCTGCCTATAATGCCGTTCTGCTTCTGTTTGTGAATCTGTCTCCCAGTGCGGGATTAATTGCAAAGTGTGTTTTTGTTCTGTTACAATTGATCTTAACATCTCCCATCGTTCCCGTAATGGTTGGTCGATCATATTTTCGTTGTCAAGAAAGAGAAGATCAAACACATTGACAACGACCGGAATCTGATCCTGCATTTGCTGAATATCGTATTTTCGCTTGATACGCTTTGACAGCTCTTGGAAAGGGACTTTGCTATAGTTATCAGGACTGTGGGCTGTTAACTCCACATCGAAAATACCTGTGTCTGCGGTGATGCACGATCGTACCGCTTGCACCACATCAGGGAACTGTTCTGTTATATTTTCCAACCGCCGGGTAAAGATTTTTACCTCATTGCCACGTTTATGAATCTGTGCCCGGATGCCGTCCAATTTAAACTCAACTGCACATGCCTCATTGGCATCAGCTACCTGTGCAAATGCATCCGCCATATCTTCGGCTTTCTGTGCAAGCATGACTCTCACTGGATAAAACAATCGCATTTTTACCCCACGAATGCCGTCTTCACCATGTTCGGCAGCAATCCGCGCGACTTCTCCATAATCGTTTAATAAGTAGAAC
>JAHENU010000112.1 GCA_018609855.1 Candidatus Nanohaloarchaea archaeon
AGGTAGCCATTGGGATGGAGCCTCTGATTCCTATCGGGGGCAACGTGGCTCAGGACGGTGCAATGATGACGGTGATTGTTGGCGATGTGATCCGACATATTATGAGCCAGGCAATTCTTACGATAGGAATACGGATCTCAAGCAATGTAATGATTGGACCTCCACGCAGAGAGATCGTGATGGTAGCGTCGGAACAACACATCGTGAAACCAAATACTGGACAGTGGATGCCGATCAGCGGCAGTATTACTACGAGCGCTATAAAACAGGGTATACGCATAGTTATAATGATTATGAGTGCCGGCGGAAAAGTAAGCCGTTTAAAGCAAAATCTGATCGCGTCAGGTGTGACGCAGAGCGGCACTTATATTGTTTTCAGGTGTAACAAATGAGAAAGGTAGTTGTGCGAAAAGGTGTGACGGGCGGCGATCTCCTTGCATTGCTGGCTATTGTTGGCGTGATCGCAATTGCCGGTTATTTCCTTTTTCTTGCAAATCCGGGCAATGAAGGAAGTGCGTCGACTCTGAACGAAAGTAACGCCAATTCTTCTCGTGAACCGGGAACGAATGCAAGCAATATTATCATTGACGTGGCACCGCACCATCTCACTGTCGAACTTAGCACAGCGAATGCGTCAACGCTGGCGGGCACGATTATAAGCAACCAGCGCATGCACTATGTCTTGCCGTCGGCGAGTAATACGCCATTTCAGCGTCAATCACGCATACGGCAGCCCCTAGCCGCCATTCCGCAGGTAACAAATGTGACACTTACCGCCAATAAAACGGCATTGCAGCGGATGGCAGAATATAACAAGCAATTTCTCGCTCAAAAGCCTGTGGAGGTCTCACCGCCAAGTATTATTAAGTCGTTGCAAAACATTAGTATCGAAGCTCTGTCTGCTGGTGATATAGCGATAGTGACTGTCAATAAAACGGTGATGAACACAACGGAAGTTGTCACCATAGATCGTATTACGAACCCAGAAGTTGTGTTTTCACTTCCCGCCGCATAAAACCCTTTTAAAAATTACTATTGGGGAGGAGTTATGCGCCCAGCAATTCTGTTTGGTAGTGTGGCCGTAGTGTTTGTAGTCATAGCGTTCTTCACTAGCGTGCATGCGGCACCACCACCGTTACCATTTACCGTGGCTGGTAACGTCTCGATTGTGGGGGCGCCAGCGCCGAAAGGGACTGACATTGCAATTATTGATAGTGAAGGGCAAGCAATTGCAACAGTGACTGCACATTCTGCTGGTGCGTTTGGGCCGGTGAGTGTGCCTGCAGATAACCCTGATACCATAAAAAAAGACGGTGCGGTAGCTGATGAAACTTTGACCTTTCAGGTGAACGGGTTACAAACTGATAACAGCTTTACCTGGCAGTCTGGCGGTTTCAACTATCAATATCAACTTACAGTGGAGAGTGACACAAACATTGCGGAAGAAGACGAAGATACTGAAAATGGGGGTGGGGGTAATGGCAATAATGAAAATATAGATCAAAGTACAAACTCAGATACTTCCGGTAACGCTACTGCAACGAATGAAACCAGCTGTACTGATTGTGATGACGATGGCTTTTCACGTGCTGTTGATTGTATAGATAATGATCCGTCCATTCACCCAAATGCCAGTGAGGTGTGCGATGGTATAGACAATGATTGTGATGGGCGAATTGATGAGGGAGTGGTGCGTGCGTGTGGGAACGGCACAGGCATTTGCCAAAAAGGCACACAAGTGTGTGAGAAAGGGGCGTGGGGTGCCTGTACTGGTACAGTAGGACCAGAAGAAGAAATTTGTGACGGACTGGATAATGATTGCGACGGGCAGATAGATGAGGATTCTGTATGTGTTTCTGAAGATAAGGACGTAAGTGAAAAAGGCTCGACCCAAGAAAATACAGATGCTGTTGGAAAGAGAGATGAAGCATCATTAGGCAATAGTACACAACAAACTGCTGAGCACAACACTTCATCAGACACTGCCACTTCACAGGACGTAAATAAAACGGAAGAGAAGACTGAACCAGCGATAGAAAATCAACAATTTGGCAACTGCACCACAGACTGGGTATGTACTGAATGGGGTGCCTGTCGCAATGGGATACAGGAACGACGTTGTATTGACTGGAATAATTGCCACCCTGACTACAAAGACTTGCAGGAAAGAACACAGTTACGTAATTGTACAGCACAAGTGAGTCAGCCTGCTGTGACAGGAGAATTAGTTTCGGAAACCTCTGTGTCTGCTGAGCAAGGAAATACCGGTGATCTGGGTACTGGCATGTATTTATTTGCCGGTTTAGTTGGATTATTGCTGGTATTCTTTGGCTGGCTGCGGTATTGGTAGGGAAAAATACTTTATCGCGGGTTTGCATAAAGAAAGTATGTTAGAAGCTATTTTGCAAGGGCGTCGGTATCTGTATAGTAAGATGATTGCCTTTGGGTTTGGGTTTACCTTATTAGGGAGCTATGCCGCCTACCAGTACATCCAGCTGCAAGGTGCCCTCATGGCAGTTATTCTCGTGAGTCTCGCTGCGTCCTATCCGCTAGTACAGTTTATGCGGGCTGAAGAACATCGCGAGGAGCGGAAAATCCGGAAGGTCAGTGAAGGACATATTCTGAAACGGCATGGCCGAGAAGTAACTGTGTACTTTGTTTTCTTTCTTGCAGTGGCTATCGGTTTTGCACTCGTAGCGCAATTTATACCATCTGAATTTTTTGCGCCGCAGAATAAGACGATTGGTGCTATTACGGGCAATGTATTTGAAGAAGGATTTTTCGCCACTATTTTGAGTAATAATTTACAGGTCTTTCTGTTGACATTCGTTTTAAGCTTCTTTATTGCGGCCACCATGGTGTTTGTGCTTGTATGGAATGCATCGATTTTCGGGGTCTTTATTCAGCAGAACATATCTCATTTTCTGCACGCGCCAGGCTTCATAGCAATGTATTTGCCGCATGGTATATTCGAAATTGGGGCGTATGTGTTGGCCGGCCTCTCTGGTGCATTGCTCTCACATGAATTTGAACATTTACATGATGCCAAATATCGAAAGCATGTCTTTCCATATGTGTTGCGTGACGTATTGCTAGTATTTAGCATCGGTATTATTAGTGTTATGGCCGGAGCATTTATAGAGACACTTTAGGTGACAGAATGGAAAAACGATCGTTTGTATGGGGGGTATTGGCGGCCCTATTAGCCATTATCTTTGTCTTTTTGGTGACATTGATTATTGCTACAAATCTATTAAATACACCATTTCAGACAACCTTGATCCTTTTGACATTTGCTATCATCATCATCGCAATAATGCTGGAAATCGGGGTATTTATCTATTACATTACTGATTTACGCGGTGATTCAGAGAGTTCGTATCAGGCACAGTTACATGAAAAAGAAATTCGGCTGGAAGCTGTAGAGTCTGCAAAAGAAGAGATTGAGCATCGATATTATAACCGGGAGATGGCGAAAGATACGTATCAGGGAATGATGCATAAATTTGAAGAAGAAAGTACTGAATTACGGAGTGAAATTGAGGCGTTACGAGAGCAAGTTGATAGTAATACCTGAGTGAATGCCCCTGTAGCTCAACTGGATAGAGCGGCAGCCTCCTAACTGGCTAAGAGGCCATTTTTCACTACTCGTGATAAGATCACTTAAGTCCAAGTCCTGTTGAGCGTTAGCGAATGCAGGACAAAGTGCTGCCTGATTTCGCAGGCAGGAGAGAGCTGCAGGTTGTGGGTTCAACTCCCACCGGGGGCGTTTTAATGGTCGTTATAGTGGATGTTGCGTAATATGGAGCATGTATTGTTGTCAATTAACCACAGGTTTACATGTTCCAGAATTATGTAACGCATTTCGCATTAAACACTTTCTTGTTCAGCTCCTACCATCACTGTTGGCGAGGTAGCCGCATATTTCCTTACGCGTATATTGTCAATGTAAGCAGGGCCCCATCCCGCATGCGCGTTCCAGCCAACTTTAAATGGTGGATCAAGTTGTTTATTGTTAAGACAACTGTCCTGAGTAAATTGTACTTCGTCACCGATCCAATGACGCACGAACGTGGAGTTTACCAGATATCTTTGGTCAGTCCATTGGCCTTCCTGGAGCGATTCACCACTGTCACACATAAATTGTCCGGCGCCGGTATGATACCCGCGTACTTCTGCAACAGGATGATGTTCCGTCCCCCACCAATTTCCATCGCCAGTCCACTTCACTACCGGTCCGTCCGCCGATCTCTCTGTCTTGTAATCCATTTCCAGCACATAAGGTTCCGTGGTGAGAGATCCCCGAACGACATAGTGTTTCCAGTTGGTGTTCTCTCCTGGCGTTAGTTGAGCTGCCTGACCTGTTTTGCCAGGCGCGATTGTGACGGTGGCATCTTTTTTCTGCCATCCTCTTGCTTGCATGTCCTCCCAGCTACCGTACGTTTCAAAATCGTCAAAGAAGAGGAATGTATTCTCACCACTTTCGCCTATACTATCGATATCACCATATTCTAACCGCAGTGTAGTGTTGCCTGAAGAGATGTTTGGTACTTTTGTCCATATAGCCGTCTGTGGCGTATTGCAGCTCGGTGTATCAATCCAGTATGGAATGGTGTTTCCGTCATTTGTTCGAATAGCAAGATTGGTGCAATCACCATGCAGTTTACCGCTCTGTATGAGATCTTTTGTATTTAATTGCAAACGCACTTGGTAATTAGAAAGAGGCTGCCCTGAATGTACGATAGTTATGTTGCGATAATATACGGTTTTCTTATCACTGCCTGGCTGAGTAGTGCATCTTCTTTGTACAGAGAGTTCAGTTTGCGGGAACGTCAGTTGCACGACATAGGGTTCTCCTCTATCTTCAAATGTGTTGTTGAATGTAACACTGACAATGTCTTCGGATTTGGGGGCGGAGAAGTCTTTTTCGCTCCAATCAAGATTCTTTTTTACCGTCACTAATTGACTGCTGGTAACATCCCGTATGTGTATGTCTACTTTCGACATATCAAGTTGAGTCTCTCCATTATTACTCAATCCAATACGTATACTATCGGATTTGTCGTTTTCAAAACAAGATAAAGCGAAGAGTTTAACATCTGTCGCAAGTGTGCGTGATACTTCTTCTTTTTGTTGTTTGAGTACATTGTCTATCCAGAGATAGGTGATGCCGACAGCAGTGATAACAAGCATTACTATCAATATCACGGCAATTACTGGTGAGATGCCACGATGTTTCATGTTGTTTATTATGTCTCTTTTTTTTTATTTCTTCTGTTGCAACCACACAGGTTTTCATCGATCTCGCTCAATCGCTGGCTCCGGCTGTGGTTCTTTGACTGGTACTTGGTGGTCGGGGTAGGTCGGTAACTGCAGAGTTCTTTGTTCTGTGAGCGACGGCAGTTGATGTATGCGGGTTGTGGTGTCTGAGAGAGTGTACAGCATATTTTCTATATAGAAGAGGCGGCGGATGTCTGGGCCACGAGCGTAATATCGACGCTCTTGTGATCTATTGTCTGTATGGCTGATAGTGCCTTGTAAATCTATTGTGTTTTGGGTGATGTTGAAGACATAGGCACCTTGGAAATCTTCGCTAGATTTCTGTACGTCAGCTGGGAAGGCAAGCAGATTCCTGGAGCGGTCGAAGAGGACAGCTTTGTGTTCGGAAAATGAGCGGGAATGTGACCAGTCCTGGCCAAAGGTATGGGAAGCGGTTTCTTTTGGCTGCTGTGGATCCGAAACGTTGAATACAGATACTTTCAGGCCTTCTTGTCGTCCTTCGCGATCGGCAGCGCGGCCGATGCCAATTAAATGATTTTTATCGTAAGGGTGAAGGTATTCAGAAACACCAGTGATCTTCAACTCGCCTAAGACCTGTGGATTTTTAGGTTCTGAGAGGTTTAGGGCAAATAATGGGTCAATCTGCCGGAAAGTGACTAAATAGGCTCTGTTATGCATGAAGCGGGCTGAATGAATGCTTTCATCGGGCGCGAGGTTTTCGACACTACCTGTCGTGCTTAAGTTCATATCTAAAACATAGAGGTGGTTTAATGAATCCGCCGCTAATATCTCCTCATCAGTCGTGGCTTGTGATATGCTTTGCTCTGTAACCTCATTCGTAGTCTCTGTGGTGCGAGAGACGGCAGTGTTGTCAAGTGACGGGATGAAGCTGCTATCCAAACGCATGTTGTTCACCCCCTCAGTAGTCGTGGCGATGCGGAAATGATTTCCTTGTTCAGACATGGAAAATTGATCCAAGACTGATCCTGGGACGGTACCACGGGCAGCTGGTGAAACAGTGCCATTATTATGGATAGCGAGGCGGTAAATGGCTGTCTGTTCCACTTGCTTATGTAAATCTAATGCAACATCTTCCATGTTGGCGTTCAGTTGTTCGGCAAAGGCTTTTTGTTCATTGGTAGAGAGGCTACGAGTGTAATTAGAGAGAATCTCTCGCAGCATTGCTGCCTGCAAGTAAGTGTAGCTTCTGTAGCCGCGCAAGTCACTGTTTTGTAGGGTCGTCAGTTCAGATTGTACGGTGTCAGGGACAATTGGCAGAATGGCGTCATTAATTAATTGATCTAGTATCTTCTGTGTATCCATGCGTTGGGTGCGGGTGAGGTAGATGTTGTCGTGCGATACATAGAGTTCGTGACTCGTATCTGTGAGAAGTGTCTCTGTCTGCAGCGTATCTTCGGTCTCTGTAGCAGCAAAAGAGAGGACTTGGGTGTAGCGGTAGGTTTCAGCTGGTGTGTCGATATAGCCGATGTCAGACGCAGGAATGGTTCGTCGTTGGCCATTGTCCTGAAGCCAAGGAAGGGCCACAGTGTCGTTATATGTGTCGGCTGGCGTGTGAAGAATAGTATGGACTGTGCCGTTCAGGAGCCGAGCATCGACATATGTGCCTTTTGCGGTAATATTGCGTTGAAGCTGGGGCTGTGAACGGCTGGAGATGTCATAGGAATAGATACTGGTGACTGGAGCCGATCTTCGCGGTCTTTTTATCCCTTCATCGTCAGGAGCCACTGGTTCTGGTATGCCAATATTCTGGCGTTCTTGGGCAAAAACAATGAGGCTGTCATTAATTACAAACAGCTGTTGCGGCTCTTTATCTATTGTTAGGTTGGCTATAACTGCTGCCTCTTCTGGCGGATAGGCGCGAATGATAGAGACAAAGTCATCAGCAATAGTGTACAGAAAGGTGCCATC
>JAHENU010000113.1 GCA_018609855.1 Candidatus Nanohaloarchaea archaeon
ATCTAATTCTTTTTTGAGCCCCTCTTCTAGTAACGACTCACCTATAGGGGAGAGACAGTCAGTGGGTGGGTTCTGTAGTTTCGCACTTTGCATAGATTGGAGGAGCTCTTCGATCTGTTCTTTTTTCAGTGATTTTGGCCTCACATCTGATTCTATGTTAGCCTGAGTACACATGTCTTGTGCAGATGTTTTTCCAACTCTTGTAAATTCATTCATTAAAAACGACTGCACCGTTCGTGATGTGGCGTTTTGCATCATACGCATCAAAATCCCCAACTCTACCCCGTGTGGATGGGGTCGAATTTCCTGCGGCAGTGTTGGTAATTGATCTGTCACCCGCGGAAATTCTGTTTTTGTGCCGTCAGGTTCTTTGAACACAATCGTTGCATGCGGGTTTGTAATGGCCGTGTATTTCAAATAATTAAGTACTGAGCGCTGGCCGCGCATGTATTTACCTTCGATATCCATGGTAATTTCTGTGCCAGATTCAAACGGATAGTCATCAGTAATCTGGTCTGTCACAATTTCTGGCTCATTCCGCTCCGTATTGATGACTATTTCAAAATAATGTACTGGTCCATCACGCTGCTTGGAACGTATGCTCACCTGGTTCCCTGTCGTTAACTGAGAGTATAGTGCTGAGGCGGAAATGCCGATACCCTGTTGGCCACGACTTTGCACTAATCTGTGAAATTTACTTCCATACAGCAGCTTTCCAAATACCTTAGGAATATGTTCCTTGGCAATTCCTTCAGCATTATCACGTACAGTGATTCGAATTCTATCTTTTTGCAGATCTTTAAGTTCTACATGTACTTCAGGAAGAATATAAGAATCTTCAGCGCTGTCGAGACTATTGTCTACTGCTTCCTTAACAGAAGTGACGACAGCCTTCTGGAGACTGCTAAAGCCAAGTAAATGCCGATTCTTCTCAAAAAATTCTGCGACGCTGATCTCTCTGTGTTCAGACATAAGTTATCACGTCGGTGTTTGTGCGTAATGCAGGGCAGCTGAATACGGCTTGCCGCTGAGAATATATTCTATTACACATTTAGCAATATAAAGGTTTTCGTGTTTCCCTATAATAGCAATAGATTTCTCGGCTATGCTTAGAGAAGTGCCTGTTTCGCGCTCCACAACGCGTTTCATTTTTCCGTTGCGTCCAATTACACGTCCTTTCAGCCGTTGTTCGTCTTTTTTTGATTTGGCAAATTCAGTGACATCTATCAAATGCAGCACCGTGTCTTCCTCGAGCAATAGGAGTGCTTCATCTTTTTGAAATCCAGCACCAATCGCACGGATGATATCCTGTAATACGATTTCATCAATGGCTTCTGCCGCCTCTGCTTCGATCACACCTGTCTCCTCTACGGTGATAGAGGCGTGAAGAGCCTCTTCCAATTCATGCTTAAATGCATTCTCATTTTTTCTGAACACAGGCACTTGTTTTTGGGGTATGCGTAGTGTAAACATACTCTCACCGTTTTAAGAAACCCGTTAATGGGTCAATCTTTCCGTTCTTCTTCAACCAGTTAACTTGTGCCTTGGAATAATTGAGCACAATATCTCCACGTTCATCTTCCTGGCCACTCCACGGTTCAACAATAGCAACACTGTCTACCTCTATCCACATGAACCGGCGTTTTGCACCAGGAATGCGACACACACGTTCTTTTTCATCAGTACAATATACTTTGTATTTACCGCCACCCATTTTGTCCACGACAATGCCAATGACTTGTTGACCTTTTGGCAGCGGCACACGTAAAACCTGATTTTCTTCTGGTTCATCTTTTTTCTTTTTCTTGGGCATATTTCGCTCTTTCTGGCAGCATTTTTAAAGTTTATGTGTGCCGATAGCTATTTGTGCCTGCCTCTCTTATTTGTCTTATGGAAATACAGCACTGCCCCACTGGTCACTATATTGGCCAGGTGAAATATTGTGTGCGATGGTGGGAGTTAGGAGTTGGTCTTTTGTTTCGTCGATCAGGACGGGCGTTATTGAAGCTCCCTCGCACTACGAGTGGCTGGCGCGCCACGATTATGACATACGGCATGCGTTTTTCTTTAGATTTAGTGTTCCTTGACGCTGATGGCATTGTGCAAGAAGTGGCGTACGCTATTCCACCAGGAAGGCATTATACACCAAATACGACTGTTGCGTTTGTGCTTGAGGGTGAAGCAGAATTAATAGATACATACAGTATAGCTATTGGTGACCAACTGTCGTGGTGATCATTCAACAGGTGCAGTGTGCTCTTCCCCGCATGCCTCGCACTGGATGACAATAACGCCACCACTTTCCTCGATCGAGGTATCAGGCTTCTCACATGTAGAACAATAGACGAATTGTTTGCAATATTTTAGCAATTTTTCATTCAGGGTATGCTGAGTCACTTTCGTATGCAATACAAGGGTGTTTCCATCCATTTCGCCAGATGTACCGCTTTCTTTAATGATGAATTTACTCACATGATCTGGAGATCTCCGCAATTGCGCAGCCACTTTGGCACAATTTTTAACCAATGTCTTGTTCCCTTCATGTTCTATTTCAAACTGAGGCACTGCATATCGCTCTCCTTTTGACCCACTCTGTGTCTGCTGCTGCGCCCGCTTTAATAATTCAGCATAATCCATATATTCACCTTAGAGTTTTTTGATGACGCCAGGTCGTGGCTCATAACACGTACCATCTGACAGAAAATCATTTATAACGCTTTCCACTTGTTGTTCTGCCATCCCAGCACGTTCCACCAGTATCGAATAATCAACTCCTTCTCCAGAGTCAAGCTGGTCAATTATTTCTGAAACAACTTTGCCAGCTGATTCGGTCTCTTCTGTCTCGCTTTCCTCAGAGCTTGTTTCAATATGTTGCAATATAATGACTATGTCTTCTGCTGTAACATCCGAGAAGGCATGTGCAATTTCTTCCTTGCTTTTCCCGTTTGTATGCATCTGCTGTACTTGTGAAACTAGCTGTTCCCACTCAGAGCGAAAATTAATGTATTCTATTTTTCGCAAGAGTTCGTGATGGATGTCCTTTGGCACAACTAGTTCGGGCATGATATAGCGTTCCTCATTATACTCTCGCACCTTACCGATCACTTCAACAATGGCTCCTGCTGAGATATATTGGAGCGGTTCAGTTTCATTGAAGAATTTCAATCGAATTGTGTCTGAGCCATCATCTAACACCATAAATCCGTAATTACCATCGTCATTCAGATAGGTGTCCATTATTGTGCCAGTTACCCGGGCCCGTGAGATACCAAGGCTGAATGGAGTAACTACGTAGTTTGGATCAAAACCTTCCTGAATGTAATAGGTGCCCTCCGTGATGTCAGACACTGTTGCTCGTCGTGCTACCATTCGTTTTCGTGCCATGTTACCCCCTAAACTGATCTTTTTTTCCATCTTCTTGTTTTTTATGAATGCTGCTAGATTTTTTGAATATAGCCTTGCCTCGGCTCGAAAATCTCTCCTTCTCGTTTTAGCTTTTTGATTGTTTCGTCAACCTCCTCTATTCCTTTTTGTTCAGCTGTGGCAATCACATCTTCCACTGGAATTGCACCGCCTTCCTCTTGTGCTAAGTGGGAAATGATTTCCATTAACGTGCGAATTTTGTCACGCTGATTTGAGGTAATTCCGACTTCAATGCGATCTATATCCATCTCACCTGTTTCTGGATCAACCCCTACTTCCTTGAGACAATGTATCAGTAGATCTATAGCAACACGAGCATCGTATTTCTCCACAACTTCACTTAGTCTGCATTTTGCCGATGCTTCCGACATACGGATTAAAGCTTCCAATTGTCTTGCTGACATTGGCACAGACACTTCATCTTCATCTGTAGCGGTTTTTTGATTACGCATGGAAACATAGAAGTTTTTAATCTCGTTTTCAGCTTCCTCATCCATCGAAGGAGTGACGTTTCGCTTAGCATAGGCAATGTATTTTTTCAGAAACTCATTATCCACCGTCCCAACGGCACTGTCGGGCTGTTTGTGCCCTTTCAAAATATGCTCTGTTAATTCTATATCACGTTCTTTGCTAGGAACGTCACGTATAGTGAAAATAAGATCGAAGCGTGATAGTAATGTGTCTGAAATATTAATTTGCTGCCCTAGTGGTTTGAACGGGTCAAAGCGGCCAAACTTTGGATTACCGGCAGCTAACATGGCTGCTCTGGCATTCAACGTTGCGTGAATGTTTGCCTTTGATACAGTAATTGTCTGTTGTTCTGCTGCCTCGTGCAATGCGCTACGATCTTCTGAATCCATTTTATCGATCTCATCTATCGCAGCCAGCCCTTTATTTGCCAACACTAGCGCGCCTGCTTCTAACGCGAACCCGCCCATTACCTCGTCACGAACCACCGAGGCGGTAATGCCTGCAGCACTGGCTCCCTTCCCGACTATATAGCGGCCTTTTGGGGCCAAGTTTCCAACGAATTTTAGAATGGCTGATTTCCCAGTTCCCGGTTCACCTATCAATAGAATATGCATATCCCCTCTGGTGACAATTCCATCAGCACGTTCTTTCCGTACACCGCTAAACAGTTGCAATGCCACTGCCTTTTTAACAGCCATGTGACCGTAAATAGATGGCGCTAATGATTCAGCAACCCGATCCAATACCTGTTCTTGCTGGGCAAATGTGTGGATAGTCTCTTCTTCCTCACTCGTAATCGTAATTTCTTCGAACTCTTGCTCAGTATTTTCGACATGATTCGCTTCCATGAAAATATCATAACGCCTGGATTGCTGCTGTGCTGGTGCTTCTTTCACGGCGCCGATGATGTTTACTTTGTTGCCTGGAATAACTCGTCGTTGGAAATCGGGATCGACTAAATCGCCTCGAAGATATATCGAGAGACGTGCGGGCTGTTCAGATCCTTCTAAAGATTCCGGCGGTTCTTCAATGTTGATAACCTGCACATCATTCATGTCTTTATCTACAATTTCAAATTTCTGTGAACCACAGTCACATTCATAAGGACTGCGTAATTTTGTGGTTTTTTGTTCCTTCTCTACCGTATTGCCGCACGCCAGACATTCAAACGTTGCAGACAACACTTCCGGCCGCACCTCACCTGCTCGTTTAATCATCCCTTCCACAACAATCAAAGTGCTTAAATGGGTGCTGCGAATATCACGAATTTTGACTTTATTATCTTCTGGTAAATTATAGAATCTCGGCATAAGGGTTTGTGAATCAAGCACATTGATCTTCTTTAACGCTTCACTGGCTGCTGCAATGCCGTTGTCTGCTTCATCGATTAATGTATCGGCTAACTCCGGACTAAAACGCTCTACATCCGTAAAATCTACGGGAATGGAACGCTCTCCTTCGCTGAGAGCAGTGGCTACTGTCTCTTCATATTCGTCTCGAAAGAATGCTTCACATAATTCCAACATATCTTGAAAGTGCACTACTACCTCCCTTTGATAGTGCGGTGTCAACACATAAAAAAATACGACCGGGGCCCGTACCCTTACGGCAACGCCCCGATATCTCGCAAGTTGTTTTGCATAGTCTCAATGCCTTGCTCAACGTCATTATAGGTTTTGCCTCCTGTGCAGACGATTTTCCCTGAGCTGAACAATAGAAATGCTACTTTCGGCTCTTCTAACCGATATACAAGCCCAGGAAACTGCTCAGGCTCGTATTCGGTTCCTACTAGCTCAAAGGCAATTCGATTTAGGTTGAGTGGTTCATTGAGATGTGACGATGCCACGATATTTTGCACTTCTATATCCGCCGCACCGTCTATGTGTACGTCGACTTGTTCTAATTCCTCGATGATTTTTTCTACCGCTATTTTTGCCTGGTCTGGGCTTTTCGTTCCTGTACACACTACTTTGCCAGAACCAAAGAGCAATGCAGCGGCTTTCGGCTCTTCTAACCGATATACAAGCCCAGGAAACTGCTCAGGCTCATATTCTGTGTTGTCAAGATGCATGGCAATTCTGTCTAACGGAATCATCATGTTCAAAGAACAGGATGCTACTACATTTTCTATGGTAATTTCAGATGCAGCCATGGTTTCACCCTCCCTGTTATAAGAGTATGTTCTGCTGTTCCATCAGAAAGTAACTATTTAAATGTATTTAAAAACGGCCTCGTCTTGTTGTTTCTTTGCGATAGTGAATACATATGTATTTGTCGGTGTCTTTACGATGCGTTGTGCCGGTAACTGAGTGCAGCGTCAGCAACTACAACATTGTTTCCGTCAGCGATGACAGGATTAAGATCTAAGGAATCAATTTGTGGCTGGTCCTCTATTAGTTCAGACACTTTTACCAAAATGGATACGAGTGTCTTTTTATTGACTGGCTTAAATTGCCGAAACCCTTCTAACACAGCGGCACTCTGCATGTCTCGCAGGAGGTCCCATGCATCATACTGGCGTAATGGTATGTGGCGGAAGTGAACATCTTCTATTAATTCGACATAGATGCCTCCAAGTCCGAACATAAGCATATGTCCGAATTGTGGGTCGTTATTGACTCCAATAATTAATTTTA
>JAHENU010000114.1 GCA_018609855.1 Candidatus Nanohaloarchaea archaeon
ATATTCAAGCAGATCTGACCAAAGCGGTACGTAACGCACACCTTCAGGAACTTCATTGGGTGAATCAGTAATACATACGAATTCATGCGGTATGGACAGGTTACGGTCAATCATGTTACGCCATGCACGCACATGGTCTATTGTATAGGTTGTGCGGGGCTGTGTTTTCTTCGATTCCTGCCACATCCAGCATACAATTTTTAACGTGTCATTATTCATGGTTCTATCCACCAAAAACTTTTTTCATGTAAAAAAAGACCCGACAACTGTTCGTCTACAGCCTGTGTCACACCTTCTTTATTCTGATAATCGTCGCCGCACAGAATTCCGTCCAGCTTCAAAATGTCTTGAGCATACTCAATGTCCGCCTTGACATCTTCGTATTGATGTGAAGCATCAATATATACCAGATCGGCTTTGATTTCTTTCCATTGCAACCAAGCGGATGCAGTGCCGGTAGTCATGCTTAACGGTATCACACAATTCTGTACGCTATAACGTCGTATATTATCCAAAAATCGCTGATAAAATTGTGGACGGCCGGTTTCATCTAAGCATAAATCTTCACGTCCCCATTTTCCGGGACGTTTCCAGTTTTCAATACTGCCCAGCCACGTATCGACAGCGTACAGTCGAAAACCCTCTATCTTTGCGTGACGTGCGGCTAATGCCATTGCAGTGGCACTTTTCCCGTACCAGCTTCCGAATTCCACTACTGTCTGCGGTTTAGTTTTTTTGATTAGTTGCAACAAACGTGGGTGTTTATAGGGTCTTATCATGGTTAGTCTCCTTATCTATTAAATCCGAACATTATGAAATCCTGACAATAATGCTCATAGACACACTGCTTTTCTGTTGGTGTTAAACCGCTTGTCGTATCAGCGGATGTATTCTGATTTATATATGTCGTGTCCAACCCGAACCGCTTAAAAAGACACGGAACGCTGTCTATACTATATATGATGTCAGGTAAAATAACATTGTCCCTTACCAAGAACGAAGAAATCGAGCGCAGGTGTATATTCGTGTTTACTGTATCGTCACTGCAAAGGATGATTCTGTTCAGGAACTCGGACATTGAAATACCCGTATAGCTTTCTCTGAAAAACTGTGTTCGCTTCTGACCAAAGTCTGTATACAACGATATTACACGCTCATACGGATGACGGATAACCGTAACGTTTGTCAAGCTGTTTGTTAGCGCATAGTCAGGCGAGATATAGTAGCAATACTGAGGACTATGAAGTCTTTTATATACACCGGACGGATCAAACGGCACGGTTATGTTGTTTGCTTTCAGTAAAGCATACTTTAATGACGTGTTCGCACACTTTGGCACACCCCAGAAATTGATGCCGACAGACGACCACTGAGTGATGTTAAATCGTTTTTTCAGTTCGTTCTGATTCATAGAGTATTCACACATTTTTCCGCAAGTCTTTCAGCCAAGTTTCCAACCGCTACAGGATTGGGTTCCGGATTCTCAAAATCAATATGATGCACTGCTTTTCTGAATTCGTCTACTGAATACAGCCTAAACCAATCGGAAACACCCGTAAACCGCCTGTCGTCAATGTTTGGGTGTACAACATATACGGGTGTACCGAATGCTACGCAAGGCAATGCAGCGTGCAGACGGCGAGTAATGACCAATTTACAGCGACGATAAAGATCAAGCAGTTCCTGTGCTTTATCAAAGTCATTCGTATATTTAGACTTATGATGTTTTTTAGAATGTGAAATCATAACGGCACGCTGTTGAATATCTTTCGGAATGCTTTCCAATGCCGGTTTGGGTACATCGACTAATACAATCTCGTCTGTACGTTCTTTACATTGATTCTTCATTGTAAGTGTAAGACATCCTGAAAACCAAGCGTCTACACCGGCATTACGCAGAATATCACGTGTATATGTATCCCTGCAACCTATCGGCTGATATTGCTTCAAATAATCGAGGGAGGCTTTAGAAAGCAGTTTCTTTTCTGCAACATTAGCAATATGAAATGATATAAACACCGGTTCTATACAGTCTGACGGTGGCCAATTTCCGGCGTTGCTCAAAAAGAACCCATTCATAAGCAGTCGTATAGGTTCCTCCGAATTTACTTTATGCAGTTGCTCTCTGTCATAATACGCGTCTGTACGCGGTAAAAACTGTTGTGCGGCTAAACTCTGAATCTCATCGCCGAGATTAGATCGATCCGTGTATTTCAGAAGACCATACTTCATTCTGAAAAAGTATCCTCTTTTTTCTGATCGAAATTAGCGATCAGACACCCTTTCATTTCACTACGAAAAAATTTGAGGGATGTCTGTGTACGCAGAATTTCGTAGGTTGCGCGTAAACGACCATGATCCGCCTGTTCTGTCAGGTCGGACCAATCACATAAATACTTCCACGCCTTCAGAAAATGCTTTGCCCGCCCATTATTACGCCAAAAATGCAGTACATTCTTTATTCCTCCTGCAGGGCGCTGTTTGTGGGCGTCAGCCGTTATAGGTAAAGCTATATCCCATTCGCCCTTCGGCAACGGCGGTTTCTTCAGGATTTTCGTATCAGCATCAACCAAAAGTACACAATCATAGTCTGTTTGTTCCAGTGCATCGAGTATAAAATCGGGCTTTAAAAGACACGCCGCGTTATGACTTGACTGTGACCCGTAAATCTTAGTATAAATATCTAACCCCGCCGCTGCTTCCGCCTCTTTTTCAAGACGCTTGATATGTTGCGCATAGCGTTTCGGTGTCTCAGTACCGTATGCAATCAATAAATAGTCCATGATCAGTTCAAATCTCTCTTCTTTGCTGAATTATACCATTTACGGAAAAAGCTGTTCTTCCACAAGTTCTTAGATAAGTTTTTATATGATACATGGTGTCTCAGCACAGCACACAAAAACTTTGTCCGCTCATCTCTATCAGACAAATCATAGCCGTCAAAAACATGATGTCCGTATGCACGAACCTGTAAGCCCAATACAGCAGCTTCGATCAGAAGGGTTGAGTTAGCTGCTACTACTCTGCTATACTGTGGCAATGTCTTATAGACGCTTTGTTTACAATCATCCCAACGCCACTTCTTAGCCATAGGAACGCGGCTGTAATCAAGCTCCTCGTCTTTCGGATGGGGTCTGACAACTACTTCACAATCTTTATATTCCTGATAAATTCTGTTCAGAAGGTCGTAATAATCTTCCTCAACGTACCAAAACGATTTATCATTCATTTTCTGAAGAGCAAGCAATACCGGACCGGAAGTGCCCTCATATTGATACAAACTATTGCCGAAAACATTAACGGCTTTTTTATCTAAATACGCCTTTTCCGATTCTGTCGGTTCAACGTTTGTTTCATTACAAATAGAAGAATCAGAAAAGAACCCTTGCGTATCAACATACATGCCGTCTGTCTGATTAAAGAGTCCGTGTTCTAAAAACAGAAAGTTTCTATCAGCGGACTTAGTGCTCTGTGTATCTCCCCATAGGATAATGTTCGGATAAGTATTCGCAGTCGTCTGGGGGATGATCCAATAATCATACATGGTTTTATCAAACCAGTTACACGCAATATATTGTCGTATGGCTTTAATTATATGTGTTTTATCTACTTTACCACCCCCGAAAAAGGCTGTATTTACCTGTCGGTTATTCATTTTTATCCTCTTTTTCAATAATGCTTTCTAACGGCACTTGCGGCCAAACAGATTGTGGAAGTGCAGAATCGGGCGTTGCATTGAGAATTTCCACGTCAGGCCAGTATTTACGACGGTGCTTTTCGCACTGCTTTATGTGGCGAAGCCAGAAGTTATAGGCAGGATCAGGCACATGACGCCCCTCGTTTTGTTTACGGCTTCTGCGGATGTTATCATGCCAATTCGCATTTCCTTTGCGGGACTTCATATCAAAACCGAGAAGTACAATGCGTTTTGCGCCGAAGTGCAAGGCAAGGTTTATCGCGGCAACACCGCTGTTCCCGTTCCACCCGATACGGTAAGGTTCGCGCTTAAAACCGTTCGGTTCTGTCTTCATTATGCGAATGTCAGAACGGGCGTTTACAAGCAAAACTGAAGCAAGCCCGACAATGAGTCCGGGAAATACGCTCAAGCCATTGTGTCGGCTTCCATCAGGTCGTATTACCGTTTCTTTGTCATGCTCGTAGAACCAACCGGGATCACCGAAGAAGCATACATTTATCCAATCGCCCAGCATATAGGCGTCGTTTACGCCGATCACATTGCGTCCTTTAAGAGAAGTCAAGTCCTGATCTTTGAGGCTGGGTCCACCACCGATAATAAATGCAGTCGAGCCTTCCCACATTCGAGGCGCG
>JAHENU010000115.1 GCA_018609855.1 Candidatus Nanohaloarchaea archaeon
ATTCAATACGGCTGAGGCTGCCTGTGACTGGTCATCTTCGTTCTGTGTTTGCTCACGGCTACGCTGAAACATTTCCTGTAATTCTTCGCCCTTTTCACCGCTTAAAACGGAAAGGCGGACTACAGCGTTCTCGCCCCATTCGGACACCGGAACGTCTTTTGTCTTCACGTCCTGTCCTTTGAGGCTTCTGAGTTGTTCTTTGGTGAGAACTGTTGACATTTTCGTTTTCCTCCTTGTTTGGGTTAATGTAAAGCTTGGTTAGCTATCAACGTTGTGTTAAAGGTCACAGCACTGAATGCTGTTATGTAATAGTGCTACCGGCGATCTTGATCTCGCCGCGCGCCTTGATCGTCACGTCCGCCGTCATCTTGTCCTCGAACGGTGCGCTCGGACTGTACTCACTGAGAGCGCCTTCAAAGCTCCAGTCCGTTCCTGTACTGTCAGGAAAGTACATCGTTACAGAACCGAACGCGTCGAGAATAGGTGGCGTGTCAGACGGAATAAAGGCGATAGTCGCTTCCGCCTCACCGGGGTCTACAAGGCGTGCAGGCTCGAACTGTTTCCAGCCCGTACTCGTGCCTTTCGTAAGACCGCCTCCGCTGTCAGCTGTATCGCCCGTTCCCTGATGCGACATATCAATCATTTCCCGGCTCATTCCGGGCGGTGTCACATCAAGAATCTCGGCTAAGAAGCCCGAAGCAAACTCAATCGTAATTCCTGTACTTACGTAACCCATGTTTCAATCCTCCTTCAGTTAGTTAGTTAGTTCGATGTAATCTCTTTGATACGACGATTACACCTATACTCGATCTGGAACCGGGGGCGCCACTTTTCGTCGCGCTCTATTCCCTGCGGTCCCACCTCTCTGTACAGGCCACCATACTCGTACTTTACCTGCCATCCTGTGTAGATGCTGAGCTGATCGTCCCACATATTGAAGAACGATCTGTAGCCGTTATCTATCGAACGGCAGAGTTTATGTGCCCGCGTGTACGCGCTCAGGTAGCCTGATGCCCGAACGTATATAAGTATGGTTATGTCTTCTCTCGGCCAAATTGTTTCATCCTGTGAAAAGCCGGGTGTACTGCTGGCTTCATACATGGCGATGTTCTTATGCTGGTTTTCGTCCGCCATTGTATCCAGCGTTATCACCCAACCACTATAACTGTCTTTTTCTGACGTATCATGCGTTGCAATTCCGGCGTCACGCAGGATAATTCCTGCATGATAGCTTGCCGAATAAAAGTTGTCAACGTCTTTATAATTCATTTCTTACTTTACCTTCCTGTACCGCGTTGTGCATAGCTTCTAACAATACGAAGCGCTTGCCTTCTGTTCCGTTGTACTGAACGTTGCAGGAAAAACTTTTCGCCGTAATGCAATGTATGACCGGACGGCGGATTATGCGCATACACCGCATACGGTGCACTGAAACCGATGACTATATCACCGAAGCCTGTAAGCCCTTTCGCACGGTTTAAAACCTGTGTATGATTACGGCGTAATTCCCCTACGTCTTTTCGTTCTCCGCTTGTTATACCACGACGATGCGTAAATGTACCAAGCCTTTTTTGCCCTCCTTTCCATACAGCAAACGCGCTTTGACGCAGATTAGACGTATCATACGGCGCGTTCGCCTGTGCATCCCTGAGAATAAACAAACCTCCCTGTACCACACCTTGAGCAGTACGGTTTTTCAACGCCGCGACTTCACGCTTCAGACCTAAAACTGTTCTTTTTACGTTATGAAAATGCGGATTTATCATGTCATCGAAACACTCCTGAACTCTACATTTTCAAAGTCCCAGACCGAACTGAAATCAACCACTTTATGCGCATCGCTCGGCAAAGGACCCGTTATATTCAGCGGATCATTAGTGCTTTCACTATCAAGCTCCGAAAGCTTACCTTTGCGAAGATAACTGCCCAACGGCACTTCCTGATCGACGAACGCGCTGTGCTCTGCCGTCTGTGTTTTACCCTCGGAGTCCACGTACTCATGCCGTCCCTGAAACCAGCGTCCTTTTATCTCCACCGCGTCCTGATACGTTGTCTCCCTAAATCGGTCTGATGTAGACGGCTTCCATAAGCACAGTGTATGCGGTCTGTATTTATCGTATTTATCAGCCATAAGTACGTCCCGGGCTCTTATCGTAAGTCCTTATACTGTCAAGGCTTACTACACTGCTCCCTTTTTCGTTCAACTGCCTGAGCCTGCCTGTATCATCAAGCAACATCGCCTGCTGACCGTAGATTGTCGCGCTTAAATACTGATCAACAGGCTTTGCATAGCTTTGTGATACACCACCGCCTGTACCGCTGACATTCTCCCGTGTAACTACGCCTTCTTTTACACTTACAAAATGCGCAGCCAGCCACGTTTCCAATTCCGTCAGTCCATCACTGTCCATAGATGTATGCGGCTCGACCTCGCGGGTTACAAGCCGATTCGCAATGCTTATAAAACTGCTGATGTCATCGGTGGTAAAACTAAGTATTCCTGCAACTTTATTCTCATCTGTTCTTGCCATGCCAGAACCTCTTGTCTATAAACTCATTCACGTCATCATTCCACTGTAACCCGAACTCTTCAACAGCCGATCTTATCTCTTCGTATTCACCTTTTACTATAAACTCTACAGGCTGAATTGCACAGACCCGCGTGCTGTGATCGTAAAGCTGTTGAAGACGCTGATAGTGTGTATCAACCCAATTTCTCCAGCTTTTCACTGAATTATATGCACGCATAAAGCCCGTTTTCTGACAGCTTCGTGCCGTATCCTCAACATTCCTCTCAACAATAATCCAATACGCGTCAGGAAAAGCTGACAGCCACAGCGGCCAGTTCCACGTTATCTTCGGGTCTTTGAAAAACCACGGTGATTCACCATCCCAGCCCTGACTTATAAGCGAGTTCCATACTTCAGTGTAAAGAAGGTTTGTCTCATGCACGCTCGGCCAATCATGTTCACTTACAACAGGCCCCGGTACAGGCGCTTGCCCCATAATGTCATAGCCGTTGCGTACAA
>JAHENU010000116.1 GCA_018609855.1 Candidatus Nanohaloarchaea archaeon
TGACCTATGAAGAGCGTACTGCATTGCAGGAAGCGCACATGGACATGACCGGTGAAGAACGCGGGGAAACAGGTGGCGCGCAATACACCGAGAAAAGCCTGCCGATCCCCATGTGCTACAGCCATTTCAGTCTGAACATGCGTCGGCTGATGGCTTCCCGGCGCGGCTCTGAGCCGTTGGATGATGTGTTGGCTACGGAAGCTACCGATAACGTGAACCTGAAGCTCGAAGATATGCTCTTCGGTAGCTCCACGTTCAGTTACGGCAACGCTACCATTGACACGTATCTGACGCACAGTGCGCGCATCACCGACAGTAGCGCCAGTTCCAACTGGGCCACTACTTCCGATCTTGGTAACATTGTCAGCGATGTTGAAGACATGAAACAGGCGCAGGTGAATGTCCGCCATCGCGGTCCGTGGATACTGTATATTCCGGTATCCCTTGAGAAGCGGTTGGATCAGGACTTCAGTACAAGCGGTAACAGCCGTATGACCCTGCGTGAACGCCTGTTGAAGATCGGTGGGTTGGAAGACGTTAAGACGGTAGATCGTCTGGCTGACGGCAACGCTCTGTTGGTTGAAATGAAAAAGACCAACGTGCGGCTTGTCCGCGGCATGGACATGAACACTGTCCAGTGGACTTCGCCTTCCGGCATGGCCGCGTACTTTCAGGTAATGACGATCCGTGTGCCGCAGATTCGCGCTGACGCGAACGGCAATCTCGGTATCACGCATCACACCTGGTAAACGGCGCAGTGAGTAAGCTAACGCGGGGAAGCCGTTAATAGCTTCCCCGCTCTTTTTAACCAACAAAAGAGGACAACTGAAAATGGCACGTTACGTATTTCGTTTTCAAGGCGACGGTCAGCACATTCACAATGGTGTGCCGATCAAGAAAGGCGAAGAGTTCGAGATTAATCACGACATTCGACAGAAGCACCCTGACGGCTACGAACGTTTTGAATTAGTGGAAGAAGACAGCCAAGCACAGCCGTCTACCGACGACTCACCCGACGAACAGCAACCGCGAAGCAGGCTTTACGTACATCATCGCGGACGCGGCTGGTATGATGTAATCAACGAAGCTACAGGCGAACGTGTAAACGAAGTCACTTTACGACACGATGCCGCTGTAAAACTTGCCGAGGAATAGCCTGTATGGCACGCGTTATCCGATATTACACAGCTAAGGACGGTAACGGCGTCAAGCAACGCTACCCCGTAGTCTATACCGATATAACTGAGTATTGGGAAGCGCCCCGGATGTGGGAAGGCTCGACTGCATTTATTATCGGTGGCGGCCCCAGCCTTAAAGAGCAGGACTTGAGTCCTCTTAAAGGACGTAATGTGATCGGTGTAAACGACGCCTATATGCTGGGCGATTGGATAAACGTATGCTTCTTCGGTGATCCCGGTTGGTTCTACGAGCATGACAAAGAAACGGTCATAAGACCCGATAGAAGCCGACACAACGGCTTGCGTGTTTTTCCCGGACTCATTGTCGGGCTTGCTTCAGTTTTGCTTGTAAACGCCCGTTCTGACATTCGCATAATGAAGACAGAACCGAACGGTTTTAAGCGCGAACCTTACCGTATCGGGTGGAACGGGAACAGCGGTGTTGCCGCGATAAACCTTGCCTTGCACTTCGGCGCAAAACGCATTGTACTTCTCGGTTTTGATATGAAGTCCCGCAAAGGAAATGCGAATTGGCATGATAACATCCGCAGAAGCCGTAAACAAAACGAGGGGCGTCATGTGCCTGATCCTGCCTATAACTTCTGGCTTCGCAATATAAAGCAGTGCGAAAAGCACCGTCGTAAATACTGGCCTGACGTGGAAATTCTCAATGCAACGCCCGATTCTGCACTTCCACAATCTGTTTGGCCGCAAGTGCCGTTAGAAAGCATTATTGAAAAAGAGGATAAAAATGAATAACCGACAGGTAAATACAGCCTTTTTCGGGGGTGGTAAAGTAGATAAAACACATATAATTAAAGCCATACGACAATATATTGCGTGTAACTGGTTTGATAAAACCATGTATGATTGGATCATCCCCCAGACGACTGCGAATACTTATCCGAACATTATCCTATGGGGAGATACACAGAGCACTAAGTCCGCTGATAGAAACTTTCTGTTTTTAGAACACGGACTCTTTAATCAGACAGACGGCATGTATGTTGATACGCAAGGGTTCTTTTCTGATTCTTCTATTTGTAATGAAACAAACGTTGAACCGACAGAATCGGAAAAGGCGTATTTAGATAAAAAAGCCGTTAATGTTTTCGGCAATAGTTTGTATCAATATGAGGGCACTTCCGGTCCGGTATTGCTTGCTCTTCAGAAAATGAATGATAAATCGTTTTGGTACGTTGAGGAAGATTATTACGACCTTCTGAACAGAATTTATCAGGAATATAAAGATTGTGAAGTAGTTGTCAGACCCCATCCGAAAGACGAGGAGCTTGATTACAGCCGCGTTCCTATGGCTAAGAAGTGGCGTTGGGATGATTGTAAACAAAGCGTCTATAAGACATTGCCACAGTATAGCAGAGTAGTAGCAGCTAACTCAACCCTTCTGATCGAAGCTGCTGTATTGGGCTTACAGGTTCGTGCATACGGACATCATGTTTTTGACGGCTATGATTTGTCTGATAGAGATGAGCGGACAAAGTTTTTGTGTGCTGTGCTGAGACACCATGTATCATATAAAAACTTATCTAAGAACTTGTGGAAGAACAGCTTTTTCCGTAAATGGTATAATTCAGCAAAGAAGAGAGATTTGAACTGATCATGGACTATTTATTGATTGCATACGGTACTGAGACACCGAAACGCTATGCGCAACATATCAAGCGTCTTGAAAAAGAGGCGGAAGCAGCGGCGGGGTTAGATATTTATACTAAGATTTACGGGTCACAGTCAAGTCATAACGCGGCGTGTCTTTTAAAGCCCGATTTTATACTCGATGCACTGGAACAAACAGACTATGATTGTGTACTTTTGGTTGATGCTGATACGAAAATCCTGAAGAAACCGCCGTTGCCGAAGGGCGAATGGGATATAGCTTTACCTATAACGGCTGACGCCCACAAACAGCGCCCTGCAGGAGGAATAAAGAATGTACTGCATTTTTGGCGTAATAATGGGCGGGCAAAGCATTTTCTGAAGGCGTGGAAGTATTTATGTGATTGGTTCGACCTGACAGAACAGGCGGATCATGGTCGTTTACGCGCAACCTACGAAATTCTGCGTACACAGACATCCCTCAAATTTTTTCGTAGTGAAATGAAAGGGTGTCTGATCGCTAATTTCGATCAGAAAAAAGAGGATACTTTTTCAGAATGAAGTATGGTCTTCTGAAATACACGGATCGATCTAATCTCGGCGATGAGATTCAGAGTTTAGCCGCACAACAGTTTTTACCGCGTACAGACGCGTATTATGACAGAGAGCAACTGCATAAAGTAAATTCGGAGGAACCTATACGACTGCTTATGAATGGGTTCTTTTTGAGCAACGCCGGAAATTGGCCACCGTCAGACTGTATAGAACCGGTGTTTATATCATTTCATATTGATAATGTTGCAGAAAAGAAACTGCTTTCTAAAGCCTCCCTCGATTATTTGAAGCAATATCAGCCGATAGGTTGCAGGGATACATATACACGTGATATTCTGCGTAATGCCGGTGTAGACGCTTGGTTTTCAGGATGTCTTACACTTACAATGAAGAATCAATGTAAAGAACGTACAGACGAGATTGTATTAGTCGATGTACCCAAACCGGCATTGGAAAGCATTCCGAAAGATATTCAACAGCGTGCCGTTATGATTTCACATTCTAAAAAACATCATAAGTCTAAATATACGAATGACTTTGATAAAGCACAGGAACTGCTTGATCTTTATCGTCGCTGTAAATTGGTCATTACTCGCCGTCTGCACGCTGCATTGCCTTGCGTAGCATTCGGTACACCCGTATATGTTGTACACCCAAACATTGACGACAGGCGGTTTACGGGTGTTTCCGATTGGTTTAGGCTGTATTCAGTAGACGAATTCAGAAAAGCAGTGCATCATATTGATTTTGAGAATCCGGAACCCAATCCTGTAGCGGTTGGAAACTTGGCTGAAAGACTTGCGGAAAAATGTGTGAATACTCTATGAATCAGAACGAACTGAAAAAACGATTTAACATCACTCAGTGGTCGTCTGTCGGCATCAATTTCTGGGGTGTGCCAAAGTGTGCGAACACGTCATTAAAGTATGCTTTACTGAAAGCAAACAACATAACCGTGCCGTTTGATCCGTCCGGTGTATATAAAAGACTTCATAGTCCTCAGTATTGCTACTATATCTCGCCTGACTATGCGCTAACAAACAGCTTGACAAACGTTACGGTTATCCGTCATCCGTATGAGCGTGTAATATCGTTGTATACAGACTTTGGTCAGAAGCGAACACAGTTTTTCAGAGAAAGCTATACGGGTATTTCAATGTCCGAGTTCCTGAACAGAATCATCCTTTGCAGTGACGATACAGTAAACACGAATATACACCTGCGCTCGATTTCTTCGTTCTTGGTAAGGGACAATGTTATTTTACCTGACATCATATATAGTATAGACAGCGTTCCGTGTCTTTTTAAGCGGTTCGGGTTGGACACGACATATATAAATCAGAATACATCCGCTGATACGACAAGCGGTTTAACACCAACAGAAAAGCAGTGTGTCTATGAGCATTATTGTCAGGATTTCATAATGTTCGGATTTAATAGATAAGGAGACTAACCATGATAAGACCCTATAAACACCCACGTTTGTTGCAACTAATCAAAAAAACTAAACCGCAGACAGTAGTGGAATTCGGAAGCTGGTACGGGAAAAGTGCCACTGCAATGGCATTAGCCGCACGTCACGCAAAGATAGAGGGTTTTCGACTGTACGCTGTCGATACGTGGCTGGGCAGTATTGAAAACTGGAAACGTCCCGGAAAATGGGGACGTGAAGATTTATGCTTAGATGAAACCGGCCGTCCACAATTTTATCAGCGATTTTTGGATAATATACGACGTTATAGTGTCCAGGATTGTGTGATACCGTTAAGCATGACTACCGGCACTGCATCCGCTTGGTTGCAATGGAAAGAAATCAAAGCCGATCTGGTATATATTGATGCTTCACATCAATACGAAGATGTCAAGGCGGACATTGAGTATGCTCAAGACATTTTGAAGCTGGACGGAATTCTGTGCGGCGACGATTATCAGAATAAAGAAGGTGTGACACAGGCTGTAGACGAACAGTTGTCGGGTTGTTTTTCACAGGAAAAAAGTTTTTGGTGGATCGAACCATGAATAATGACACACTGAAAATTGTATGCTGGATGTGGCAGGAATCGAAGAAAACACAGCCCCGCACAACCTATACAATAGACCATGTGCGTGCATGGCGTAACATGATTGACCGCAATCTGTCTATACCGCATGAATTCGTATGTATTACTGATTCACCCGATGAAGTTCCTGAAGGCGTGCGTTACGTGCCGCTTTGGTCAGACCTGCTTGAATACGGCGGTTGTTACGTGCGTCTGCGTGCATTTACTGAAGAAATCGGTAATCTGATAGGCGGGAGCTTTGTAAGTATTGATCTTGATTGTGTCGTTACAGGCAGTCTTGACCCGCTGTTCAACCGTAGTGAACCGCTTGTTCTGTATAAGGTGGATAAACGTATTCAAGGAAGTATGTGGATGATGGAAACCGGCGCATTCCCTGAATTCTGGACAGACTTCCGTCGTGAAGACCTTATTGAAACTATCACAAAAAAACACAAGCGCAAATCCGAAAGCGGACCAAAGATCAGAATTATGACGAGCTACGCGCATGGACCCGCACGTGCGGCAGGTTTTAAGATCGGTACTGACCAGCGCTGGATGAGTTATAAACTTACACAATTGCCGGATGAGAAAAAGCGACAGGTGGGTTTATGGACGCATGAAGATGGTATATTAAATAACGGTCAGGCACTTTTGAAAGACCCGCGACAGATTCCGCCGGGCTATGGAACGCGCTTGGTGTTTTTCAGCGGGCCTGAAGACCCTGCCGATTATGTAAGCGAAATTCCGTGGCTGGGAGAGTATTATGGATAATAACGAACCGATTACAGTAATTACGTTTCTCTGGGGCGACTGGTGCAACGGATGGGGAACTGAGTATGTGATGCGTATGGCGGGAATGCTGGAACGGCAAATGCCTGTACCGTACAATTTTTATGTATTCAGCGATACTTGGTCATACTCGAATCCGCACCTTGAGCTTCCCGACTGGATAAGAATGCCGAACTGGGTGCTTCAGGAAATGCCCGGCAACATGAAAAAGCTTTACGCTTATCATCCCGACAATGAATTTTCCGGTCGTATTATCATGGTTGATCTGGACATGGTGTTTACGGGCAATCTGAAGCCGTTTACTGATTACAAAGGTATTTGGTGCGGGCCGGGCAATCTCGGTCGCGGTTATGGACTTGCGGGCGGCGGATTAGTCAGTTTTGAAAAGGAGAGTTGTGAAGGCTTATGGTTGCTCGGCTGGTACTATCGTAACTGTTTCCAAGGCAAAGAACGGTTTTTCTATCGACGCTATATGCCTGAAACAGTGGACACATGGCAGAACGTAGCGCCCGGCACATTGTACAGTTATAAATGGTATGTAAAGAAATACGGGCTTCCTGAAGATTGTCGAGTGGTACATTTTCACGGGCGACCAAGGCCGCATGAAGTGCGTGATGAACCGTTTATGAAGAAATACTGGAGTTTTCCCGAATGAAACAACCGATACTTATTACAGGTCCTCCGCGAAGCGGTACAAGTGCTACTGCTGGAATAATTCATGCGTCAGGCGCGTTCGGCGGTGATATGCGCGGGGCGAACCGCAATAATCCGAAAGGTCAGTTTGAAAACCGTGCGCTGGTAAACATCAATAAGGGATGGCTTGTACGTAACGGTTATGATATGATGGGACAAGCACCAGTGCCGGGACCGGTTGTAAGCGAGCATGATTGGCCAAGCGTACACGAATCGAACCTGCTTTATACTGAAGTATGGAACTCGCTTGTAAGCCAAGGCTGGGACGGTGAATCACCGTGGTTTTTCAAAGACCCGAAGATAACGTGGAACTGGCCGCTGTGGCTGTCAGCTTTTCCTGACGCGTATTGGATTATTGTTGAGAGGAATGTTGAGGATACGGCACGAAGCTGTCAGAAAACGGGCTTTATGCGTGCATATAATTCAGTGAAAAGCTGGAGCAACTGGGTTAATACGCACTATCAGCGTCTCGAATATCTGCAGGACCACAGTTCACGAGTGCGTGTAATTTGTCCTGTAAGGTTTATAGTAAGCAGTGAATATGAAGAGATAAAGACGGCTGTTGAAGAGTTCGGGTTACAGTGGAATGATGACGTGAATGAGTTTATAGACAAGAGGTTCTGGCACAGCAAGAGGTCGAAATAATGGTAGGTTTAGGTCCATTAGCAAGCACACCATTTCCGGGTGGGCTATTTCAAACA